>JAKPQU010000151.1 GCA_029555925.1 Bacillota bacterium | reverse complement strand
GTAAGATTGTGATTAACATAGATTTTATCAGGTGTAAAAACTATCCGATTGTCTTGAGATGGACAGGGGATAGTTTTTACCTTTAATTTTACCGTAATTATTAATATAAGATTTTATCAATAAAAACAGGAGTAAACTATGAACCCCATAACCTTAGAATACTCAGCTTCTCTTACAGGAGATCCTTTATTATATTTTGAAATGAGAGAAACAGCCGCTCTTATCCTTGAGGGACTGTCTGAAGATAAGATAAAGGAAAAGATATATGCTGAGAATATATTTCAATATGATACTAAAAACAGGATTTACAGGAGAATTGCATCATTAAAGACAAGGCTTTCTCTACTGGATGAATATCTCTTAAACATGCTTGTAAATGGTATGAGTGAAACAGGTAAAATCATCACTCTCTGGACCATATATAAAACCAATCGCCTGTTTTATGAATTTATAGAAGAAGTAGTCAAAGAAAAGCTCCTTATTGGTCAGGGCCTTGAAGATATGGATGTGAGCCTCTTCTTTCAGAGAAAAGCAGAAGAAGATGATAAAGTAGCAGCCTGGCAGGAGGGCACTGTTAAGAAGCTAAAGTCTGTAATAAAGAAGATCTTATTAGAAACAGATATACTCAGAAGAGACAAAACCTTACAGAGAAAAATACTCCATCCTGACCTGAGAGCCTACTTGCTTGATAAAGGAGAGAGGCAGTTTCTGGCCTGTATAGAAGGGATTTTTTAACTGGCAGCCAGATGAAAAATCTTATAGCTACAGAGGAGAGAAAAATGAAGACTAAAGAGAATTTAGAGAAGATCCTTCCGAAGATTAAAACAAAGGAATTCATGGAAAACAGAGGTCTCGGTAATGAACTGGGGTTTTATATTTTTGACTATCCATCTGAAGATGAATTGTTTATAAGGGATTATATTAAATATATCTTCAAACAGCTATCTATAGCTGAGGCGGATATAAAACCTGTAGAAATAGATCTCTATAAAATTATGCTTGAAATCCTTAAAAGTAAGAAGATATTTGATAAGGTAATCCCCATGGAAAAGGTTAAAGGTGATAAGGAATTAAAGAAGGCATTATATCCTGTCTTAAAGCCTGAAAACTTCATTAAAATCATTAAAGAGAAGATATACGGTCATAATCTTATCTTCCTCACAGGTGTTGGTAAAGTCTGGCCTCTGGTCCGTTCTCATACCATACTGAATAACCTTCATTCCGTATTAGACAAAATTCCTGTAATCATGTTTTTCCCGGGGAAATACAATCAGATAGAGCTGCAGTTATTCGGTAAATTCAGAGATGATAATTACTACAGGGCATTTAAATTGATAGAATAGGAGAGAGTTAAATGAAAATCGAAGAGCTTTTTCAAAAGAACATATACAGAAACATAAACGGTGTTATCAAGGTAGAACAGGATGACTATGACAATGTCTATCAGGAACTTGATGAATATGT
>JAKPQU010000142.1 GCA_029555925.1 Bacillota bacterium | reverse complement strand
AATTATAATGTAAAGTAGCATGATATAAGCTGTAACTGTTATAAACGTTCCAGTTTAGATTTTTTTCGGAGGAGCATCAGGCAGGTAGACAGTATTTACCTATTATTCAAATTATTCAGTTTAATTAAAGCAATTTGGTATGACCTGATTACCGTAACAGGTAAAATGGTATCCATAAAAAGCATCTGCCTGGCGGGCTCTGGAGAAGAAAAATTAGTTTTTTATATAGAATTAAAAATTAAATAAGGGCTAATTTATTGTCTGTAAAACAAATTAAATAAGGCAAATTATTTTTCTTCGTAAGAGCCTGTCAGGCAGATGCTGATAAATGGTTACTAATTTACCTGTAGCGGTACTGAGCATAAGCATGTAATAAAAGTTTTCCTCCCGTCACCCGTCACGAGTTACGCGTCACGATAGCATATATGTATTATTTATGCTTACCTCAGTAGATTACTTAAAGCAACTCTCTTGTAGTTCTGTCGGGATTTTCCGGGTCAAGTCTTATCAGTGAAAGTTCCGGCCCGTCATGGGCTGCAGTAAAAGATCTGGTATTCCCGTTTTTTTCCTTCCATGATCCCGTAATCCGTGCCGCTTCATGTACATGACCGTGAAGGGTAATAAGAGGCTGTTTTTCTTCTATAAAATTTTTTATGGCAATACTTCCTATATGGGTATCTACAGGGATATAATCTATCATTTTTCCGTCTAAATCGGCTCTGTCCAGAGCAGTTTTATAGGGAGGGCCATGAAACAGAAAAATTGCTTTTTCCAGGTTATCTTCACCTGCCAGATTATTCAAATCTTTTTGTATGGTAGAATATTTTGTCTCATATTCCGACACTGCAATGGAATAAATGCCTTCTTCGGGAGATAAACAGCCCGGTTCCGTATATCTTGAAACATCATATCTTTCCCAGTCTTTTAATCTGAAAGGAGTGGGAGGCACATAGGAATAGCCATAGATGTTGAAATTTTTGAAAGATATCTTTCTCATATGAATATATTTCCATAATCCTCCTGTCGCTATATCCATGACGGAAGCTTCATAAAATCTTCCGTCATCATTTCCCAGTATGAGAAAAACAGCGGGATATTTATCTTTTAATATATCTTTCAGCAGTGAAAATTCTCGTGCAAGAAAATCATTGATAAAATCCCTGTGATACGGGTTTGTGGAAGACATCATGGAAGCAACACCTGAAGGCAGGAGATCGCCTCCTATAAAGACTGCTTCAGGTCTTTCTTTTTCTATGGCGGTGAAAAGTTTTCTGTAACGTTCCTCTGAACCGTGAAGATCACTTACGAAAAAACATATCATTTTATAAGTCTTCTCCTCATAAGAACCAGATCTATATTAAATAGAACAAAGCCGAATATTATTATATAAAGAAAATTATATATCATTACCGGTTCTATTCTGCCAAGTACAAGAAGTCTTTCTATATTTACAACATGAGTCAGAGGAGAAACCCATCCTGCCCATCTTATCCATTCGGGAAGTGCCTGAAGAGGGAAGAAGACATCGGAAAATAAAAACATAGGCGTGAGACAGAGGGTAAAATAATAGTTAAATTCATTGATTGAAGGAACAATACTCGTAACAAACATGGCGAGTGATGAAAGCATAATGCCTCCTAGTAATGCTACAACAGGTGTGAGAATAGCCCATGACGAACCGACAAGCCCGAATAGAGAAATAATAATCAGGACTCCTATGGCACTCATTACGCTCCGGGAAGCACCGTAAAGAATTTCTCCTGTTATAACATCTTCTATATTTACCGGTGTGGCAATAATGGCATCGAAGGTTTTTTGATATTCCATCCTGACATAGGAACCATAGGTACATTCAAAACTGGATGTAAACATAACAGTAACTGCTATAAAGGCCGGTGCTATAAATTGAAGATAGGACATGCCGTTTATATCTGTCACATAGGCACCCAGGCCAAAACCCATGGCAATAAGATTAAATAACGGCTCTATAAGAGGTGGCCAGAACTCTGTTTTCCACAGCATAAGGAAAACATCGAAATTCCTCTGCCATACTCTCAGGGCTCTGTATGAAACTCTGTTTACCGGTAATGTTTTTAACATGTGATCCTTTTCCTGCATTGGGAATGACAATTAAATCTGTCTCAAATATATTAAATCGTGACGCGTAACGCGTAACGCATGACGCGAGGAAAGAGATTATTAATTAAATTCTATTCCTTATCTACATTCCTTCATTTAATGTGTGCCCTGCAAGTTTTAAAAATACGTCTTCCATCGTTGCACTTCTCTGCAAAACCCTATCCGCACCTTTAAGAAAAATGGTCTGTCTTACACTGTTCGCATCATTACAGTATATATAAAGGGTATCTCCAATATCTTCTATTTGTAGATTTTCAGGCAATTTTTTTAATATATCTTCTTTTATCTCTTCATTTATATGAAGTTCAAGAACTTCCGGTTTCACATAAGTATCTATCAGTTCCTGAGGTGATCCCAGGGCAAGAATTTTTCCTTTATCCATTACAACCAACCTGTCACATAACTGTGCGGCTTCATCCATATAATGAGTTGTCAGGATCATTGTTGTACCCTGTCTGCGAAGGTGCCTGAGTTTCTGCCATACAAGATGTCTAGCCTGAGGGTCAAGCCCTGTGGTGGGTTCATCCAGAACAAGCAGATCAGGTCTGTTTATGAGAGCTCTTGCAATGACCAGACGTCTTTTCATCCCCCCTGATAATTCCCTTATACGGCTATGACGTCTGTCCCATAACTGAAATAATTCCAGATTTTCCCGGGCAGTTTCCAGGGCAGTGTTGCCGGGAATATCGAAATATCTTGCATAAACCAGCAGGTTTTTCAGGACATTTAAATCAGGGTCCAGGTTGTCTTCCTGTGGTACAACTCCGAGTCTTCCTTTGATTTCCCTGAGATTAAGCCTTACATCCATGCCGAGAACAGTAAGTTCTCCGTCTGTTACAGGAGAAAAACCGTAGATCATTTTCATTGTAGATGTTTTCCCCGCACCGTTAGGGCCGAGAAAACCGAAGCATTCTCCCTGTAGAACTTCAAAGTCGATGGAGTCTACGGCAGTAAAATCTTTATATTTTTTTGTGAGCTTTTTCCCTGTTACTACTGTTTTTTCTGCTGTCATAGATGTTTAAAATCAGATTTTTCAATTTCAATAATTTTTGTTCCATGTTCTTTACCTACCGGGATTTGTTCGGTACCTGTTGTATATATTTCTGTGAATCCACATTTTCTGCATATATATGCCACAATCAGACCGACTAGTTCTAAAGTCGCTGTACTGAACCATCCATGTTCAGTCCAGACAAGAGCAGCTCCCAGTGGTTTTTTACTGAAACCGTACTCGCCGTACCTTTCCTGAAGAATACTTTTTATTATAATATTATGGCCGCATTTCTGGCATGGATTTCTGGGCATTAAATCTTCCGGTATTTTTATTTCTGATATATTTATTTCTGACATGGTAAATTCCTTTTACTTTTTTCAGGTATTTTACCATGAAAAGTGAATAGTGAATAGTGAATAGTGAAAAGAACAGGACATTACTAACTATTCACTCCTTATTTGTGAAGTTACTGACCTGAGCATAAGCATTTAATAAAATCTTTTTCTCTTCACGCTTCACACTTCACGCTTCACGATTATCAATATTATAGTGTATTTCATAACTTATTAGAATTTAAGTCGTCGTGATGCGTAACGCGTGATGAGTGACGGGTTTAATCCCTGCGCATCACGCATTACGCTTTACGCATTACGAGGTCATTATTTATGGATAGTTATGAAACTAACTATAGATATTTATACTCACCTCAGTAATTACTAAATTTATGACAAATTGTAAAAATATTTAACACTTTGTAAATTCGCTGTTATTTCGGAAAATTTTTGTTTATAATAGTTACAGTATAGAATAAAGAGGTGTTTTTATGATAAAGGCTTTGCTTATTGACGATGACGTAGAATTACTTGGACTGCTTGAAATCTATTTTTCTCGAAATAGTATTGAAGTTTCTAAAGCTACTTCAGGAGAAGCGGGGCTTTCTATGCTGGAAAAAGAGACTTTTGATGTAGTAATCCTGGATGTAATGATGCCAAAGATGAATGGTTTTGAGGTCTTGAAAAAGATAAATGCCTGTTACAGTTATTTGCCTGTTATTATGCTTACTGCAAAAAATGATGAAATAGATAAAATAGTCGGACTGGAAATAGGAGCAGATGATTATATAGTAAAACCTTTTAATTCCAGGGAATTACTTGCAAGGGTAAGAGCAGTCCTGAGAAGAAAGGAACGATTTACCCGGGAAACAGGACATAAGGAAAAAGAGGTATGGCAAAATTCAGATACCGGCTCAATAGAAATTGATCTGGAAAAGAGAAAAACCTTTGTAAAAGGAAAGCAGGTTGAGTTATCTTCCCTGGAATTTGACCTTCTAAAAATTTTCGTTCAACATAAAGGTATAGTGCTGTCAAGAGAACGTATAATGGAGCTTGCAAGAGGTCATACAACAGGTTTTGACAGGACCCTTGATGTAAATATAAGCCGTCTCCGTCAGAAAATAGAAAAAGATTCTAAAAATCCTGAGTTTATAAAAACAATATGGGGGGTCGGGTATATTTATTCAGGAGGATAACTGATGATTAAAGTATCAAAGCTTTATCTTAAAATTTATATTTATTTTCTTGCAGTTGTCCTGTTTCTTGTTGTCATGATTCCGAACATATTATTCAAATTGAATAAAATTCCCCCTCATCTTAAACATACTATTGCACCAATAGTAAGTACCATAAATTTCGTATTAACAAACTATAATAAAGATACAGTTAGTGAGGAACTTTATAAAATCGCCCGGAAAACAGATTGTATTATAGGACTTTATGATAAAGATGGGAAACTTCTTTTAAAAACAGGGAATATCCCGGAAATTTTAGATAAAAATACAATTCTGGAAGCCAACAGAGACAATATTTCTGTATTTTTTGTAAATGACAGGCCTTTCCTGGTTGTCCCTATGAATAATTCTCATTTCCATTATGTCAGTATAGCAACAGAAGAACGTCATATGCTGGATATGTTTACAATTTTGATATTACTCGGCATAAGTATATCTCTTTCCATACTTGTTTATCCTCTTACCAGATATCTTACGAAACCTCTTGAAGAGATAACACGAAAGGCCATTAAAATTTCAGAAGGAGATTTTTCTGTTATCGATACGGATTTTCGTCAGAAAAGCGGTGATGAAATAGCCCAGCTTACAGAAGCTTTTTACCATATGGCCTATGAACTGTCTCTTATGATAGAAAGTAAAAAAGAGCTCATATCTGATATATCTCATGAACTTGGTTCTCCTCTGAGTAGAATGCAGGTTTCACTGGATATAATTGAAGATGATTTACAGAATAATCAATTACCGGATAAAAATGTTGTGGAGAAACTATCCAGAAATATCAAGGAAATGTCCAGGCTTCTAAAAGAATTGCTGGATCTTTCCAGAATAGATACAGGTTATATATTAAATAAAGAAAAGCTGAATATGGAAGAACTTATTTCTGTTATTATACAGAAATTTCAGCTATTACTGGAGAAGAAAAATCTCATAGTAGAGATTGTTAATAACGATCATATTTCAGAAATATATGCCGATAAAAGCAGATTATCCAGAGTTTTTGAAAATCTTCTTTTAAATGCAATAGAATATTCCCCATCCGGCGGACTTATTGCTATTACAATAAAAAAGGAAGAAGAAGACCATTTTTCTGTTACCATAAAAGACGAAGGGCCGGGAATAAAGAAAGAAAACAGAGAAAAAATTTTTACTGCTTTTTTCAGAGAAGATGCCTCAAGAACAAGGGAAACAGGCGGCACAGGACTGGGGCTTGCAATAGTAAAAAAAATAATAATACTCCATGGCGGAAAAATATGGATTGCAAATCCCGGAGAAAAAGGTGCTCAGATAACATTTAAGATTTAAGCGAATAAGTCCGGTACTTCGATGGAAACAGACCTCACAATAAAAATTAATTATCTGCTCATCTCAGTCACCTGTTACTGCATTTATAGAATTTGTTGAAATTTGTTAGAATTTGTTAGAATTTCGTAAAACTTCCTTTATAATTTTACCTTATACTAATATCAGTGATGAAAGAGATAAAGCTATGTAAATAACATCAGATGTAACAAAAAGGAGGATTTTATTATGTTAGGAGCAATCGGTGGAAATAACCTTAATAACCAGATCGGTGGAAATAATTCCATATCCCAGGTACAGCAGAATGGTAATAATCAGGGAAAGAATGTATCAAATGATCAAATGGCAGAAAAACTGGCATCGGAGCATTCTCTTGAAGAATTACAGAAGGAATATCAGAGTCTATCCAGTGGTGGCGGCAGTGTAATCGGTAATGCCAGAGGAGCCGGCGGAGCCGGTGCACCACAACTTGATAACAATACAAAACTGGATATAATTCAAAAGGCTCTTGTAGTAAAGCAACAGGGTGGAAATAATGACGCTACTCAACTGTCAGCCGATTCACAGGATGGCGGAACTGCAGAGAATACCAATCAGATTTCGGCTTTTTCTAGCTCTATGCAGGATATTGCCAGTCAGTAATCAGAATAATTCTAAAGTGAATGGTGAGTAAAGCAGGATGATTTGCTCACTGTTCACCTGCCTGGTGCTTATAACGGTAAATATTCCGCCGGTTATAGTTGTGATGCGTCACCCGAGGATACTAATCGCTTTAAAATAAATAGTTAACCCTGTATGAGGAGGAACTGCAATATGCCTGAAAGACATGAAGAAAACATTAAACTATCGGGAACAATCGATAAAGGCTTTCTGAAAAAAGAACGTAATAAATCCAGGCAGCCTATGAGGGAAATTAATATAATCGGAGAAGAAAAGCACAGTCCTTTTTGTCATAAGCATCGGGATGATATGATGGAATTTATGGCCACTAATGTATCTACAGCGACTTATTCGGAAATAGAAGCAATTACCGGTATTATGACTAAAAAACAGAATGAACAGGAACTTGACAGAGATGAAGAAGCAAAACTTTATTCCTTTAAAGGAAGAATGAAGTCTGTTTTAAATTCTACTGCTGCAGGGCAGGACTATTTGAAAGGAAAGTATCAGAGTTTTTAGGTATGGATACAGCACAGGATAAGACATTATCTAAACATATAAGTTTTTGCCCTTTTATGAGAGATCACTGGTATGACTGCTATTGTACTGACATGATTGGAATGGATATAAATTCAGTTTTTTATTACTGTATCGAACATCATAACGAATGTGATGCCTATAAAAAAGCAAAGTCTATTTATAAACTTGATTAAGCTTTATGTGAATAGAATTCCGGAAATAAAACGAAGCAATACTGAATTGCTTCGTTTTATTATTAAAATTTATTTTTTCACCCTCTTAAATACACCGCATCCGTCCTTATTAAGCATATCTATAGTAATGCCTGTAGCTTCAGGCGTATAATCTGTCTGAAACGTAGCAAAGCCCTGGGAACTATCATCTGCCAATGATAAAGTAAAGGTATCCCTGTCCCAGTGTTTCAGAAATATGTTCATTCTCTCTGGCCCTATTGTTATAATGAGTCCCTTATCCTTTTCAGAAACAGTAATTTCTCCGTATATATCATTACTGTATGTACCTGTGTAATTTTTAAGCTCCATCGGAGGTAAGGGATTTTTCGGAGCTACAGGAATATTTGCAGGATCTTCCTTTTTTTTCTCCTGTGCAAGATATTCACCGCTCCAGTCACGGTCAGCTTTGTCAAAATACATATCAATAAACCTGTATGCAAGGGAATCGGGAAGTTCTGTGCCTGCAAGATTGGAAAGAATTACAATCCCGATTTTCGCCTCCGGCACTATGGCTATCATGGTTTTAAATCCTGATGTTCCTCCGTTATGCCATACTATATCACATGGTATATTTTCCCTGTAGATCCATCCCTGGCAGTAAGCTTGAAGCGGCTGATTTTCCATCGGAGGTGCAAATGTTTTAGGTGAATGTATAAAATTCATATTCTCTTCACTTATGAGGGATTTATTCTGAAATCTTCCGTTATTTACCTGAAAGGTAAGCCATTTTGCCATATCTGTAATATCCGAGTTTATACCTCCTGCAGGGCCATAGATATAACTCCAGTGCATATAAGGCCAGTCCATGGGGAGAGCGGTAACAGTATCATTTATTTTTGTATGTATGGAAGCTGCATTTTTACATTCTGTGTAGGATTTCATATCTGTAGAGCTATTATTCATGCCCAGGGGATTGAAAATTCTTTCTTGAATATTGTCTTCCCAGCTTTTACCTGATAGTTTTTCTACAAGTTCTGCAGCTACAAGCCAGAGATTGTTCTGATAGGCAAAGTCACCGCGAAAACTGCCGACAGGTTTTATATTGCGAATATTATGAATTATATACTGGCGATCATAACCGAAGGAAGAGAGAGCATCTGCAGCATACGGAGGCATGCCGCTTCGCTGTGCCATGAGATCGGTAACGGTAAATTCCCTTGTAACCCAGGGATCATACATCATAAAATCGGGAAGATAATTTATAACTTTATCATCCCATCTGACTTTCCCTTCATCTACCATCATTGCCACAAGAGCTGACGTAAAAGCCTTTGACGTTGAACCTATCTGAAAAAGTGTTTCTTCTGTTACAGGATCACTTTTCCCTGTTTCTCTGACTCCGAAGGTTTTTTTGTATATTATTTCATCACCTCTGACAATGGCTATGGCCATTCCCGGAACCTGCCAGTCAGTCATGCTGGATTTTGCATAGGATTCGAAATCGGAAAGAATTACTTTGAGTTTTTCGCTGTCAGGGCCTTTCGTATAATCAGTGGCATAGATTGCTGACGAAAAGAGAAGAAATACTACGGAGAGAAGCATTACAAAAAATAATTTGTCTTTCATATATATCAATCCTTTCTTTCTGTAGAAGAAATAAGAACCAGCGCCAGGATGACTGAACCGGGAACATACATTCGGCAGGTGTGACATGAGATCATTTAATTTTACACCTGCTTTTTTTCTCTATACGGTCCAGCACATAACCTGTTATACATAGAATTATTATGGAAATAGCTATAACTTCAAGAGGAATTCCAATTTTATGTAAAAGTAAAACGATAAAATGCCCTAAAAGTTCCATGTCGCTGCATCCTTTCCTCTTATATTATTTCCTTTAAATCCTAACGGATTATAGCGGGGCTTCTAGAGATTCCATGCTCAGGGACTCCAGGCCCAAGCCCTTTATATATTATAGCTGAATTATAGTCTCTTGGAATTACAAGATTACAAACAGGACAAATATGTGTCCTCATAGATAGACTCTTATTTACCATATTTCCACAGCCGGAACATATCTGACTTGTGTATTTTGGGTCTACTGCTATTACTGT
>JAKPQU010000126.1 GCA_029555925.1 Bacillota bacterium | reverse complement strand
GAAATACGCCAGAAGAATTATATTTTTTTATTTTACTCGTTGTTACGATATATATATTTGAGTCTTTAACTGCAACACATTTTATAATTTCTTCAACTCCTTCCATATTAAACACCTCAATTGAATTTATAAAGTTTCCTGTCAAATCATATATATCCACGGTCGAAGAATTACTTAAATACAAACTGTTTCGTTCCATGGCGATTTTATTATAAATATTATTAGTATATATTTCTCTAATAAAATTTAAGTTAAAGTCATAAACAGCTACTCTACTTGCCCCGCACATATTACGACCCAATATACAACTTGTACCACTTGTATCACCACATAGATCCGTAATTCCAAAAGAAACATCAGTTGTTTCTGTTTCTTCAACTTCACCGGTAGAAATATTTATTTTTGCGATTCCCCGTAAAGGTTCCCATGTGCTGTAAGCAGTATATAAATGTGTTGAGGTTGAGTTTATCGCAAGACCGCGAGCGTTATAATATCTGCTCTGTAATACAATTTCCCGGTATTCAGATCCGTCCGGTTTTATCCTGAATGCAACGTATGCCAAATTACTGCTACAATATAAGTAAGTCTCATCTGCGCAGATGTTATAAATCGCATTCGACCCCGGCGAGATGTCCGTTCCAGGCGTGCCGTCAAGCGAGTAAACTTTTATTTTTTCATCGTCGGGACAGCATAGGTAGATAGTTCCTTCCTTCGATACCTCTACAGTCGAAAAATCGCAAATTGTTTCGTCGGGATACGTTATATTTGAAAGTCCTAAAATTTCCGTCTGGCAATCTTTTCCGAAATATCGAAGAACTATCACTGAGTCACCGACGTTATATTTTGTCGTGACCTGCGAAGGAGCAGGAGGAATTTTTACAAGCGGAACAGAATTGCCTTCCTGATCTGTTTTGTCTGCGTCTATGTTATAATATCCGTCGCCAAAATCATAGGCAATTTTCCCGGGAATAAGTTCCCTGTTTTCTCCTACCTTTTTTTGTGCTATTTCATTCTGTATCGCGATTATCTGAGACTGACTCACTTAATTACTCCTCCCGGAAAATCCGATTATGAATTTATCAGCTAAAGGTGTACCTGGGTAAGTGCAGATTTCCTGATATTCAATTCTTTCTTTAAAGGAAGCTCCATTAAAAGAGGATTCCACTTCTACAAGTGCTTGCAAATCAAGGTCGAAATCTGCAGGAGGATATACTTTTACGGATTTACCCTTTTCAGAGTTTATTATTGCTAGTTTTCCGATTCTATCCGCTGTGTCGCTGTCAGGTATCAAATCGTTTATTATCTCTTCAGGGTCTAAATCTTCACCTTCGCCAAGAGTCTCAATACTATATGTATTTCTGATTTTTCTATTTATGCCGCCTTTTACGATTTGTGACGCAATCCATTCCTCCTGGGTCGTAGGGACTATCTCTGTTACGTATTTTGTTGTCTGTGTGCTATCTCCCTCAATTGGCGTCGGAGCTACAGGAGAAGTATCTATTACTGCAGGCGGGGAAGTATTATATTGTATTTCATCCTTTATGGGTTCTTCGTACGGTATATAATTTATTTTTGCTTCTATTGCGCCGGGAATTACCCCAATTGTCTGAATCAGACCTGGCAAGACTCCAATATGATTCCCATCATATCTCACTACCTGCTGGCTAATGATTGAATACGAGAAGCTCACGCCCTTACACACACTTGTTCCATTTATGATCTTAGTTTTTACGACAGAGCCTTTTATGACCGGCGTCGCTCCACCCGTAAGCTTTTCGTTTACTATTGTCACGGAATTTGCAAGAGCGTATTCACTGAAGTTGCAAATTTCTTCAATATTTACCAAGTCTTTTGTCGGATTGTATTCTCTTGTTATTGAAATAGTCTTTATGTTTGCCATTTTTTTTTACCTCAAAATTGGTATTGCCGATATTCCTTCAAGCCAAGTGCGGGGAGGATTATACATACTATTCCATCCTACAATACCGCTTCCAGCAGGAATTGTATTTGGAACTGGTTCAGCGTCTACTTCTTTCTGAACTTCACTATATATAGTTGAAGTTTGTTTTACCTGTACATTTAAAACTTTTGCCGGTGACTTGACTTTTATTACGTTACGCTTGTTTACTCCTGAAGAAGGCATCTGCAATCTTCTATTCATAAAGGTTTCTGGAATTGCATATTTCCCAAATTCTGCAAGTTCTGAAGGTAATGGAATTTGAGAAGTTTCCAGTGTCAGCTTTTCATGAGCTATCTCGTCAATCGTCGGGAAAGTGCTTGTAATTCTTGGTTTTATTACGAATTCCGCGCCTCTGGCCTGAAGAATATACTTTATGATATTAATCATTGGCTGACCCTGACATTGAATAGTATTTTCAATTCTAAAGGCCGGGAATTTGTGAGTTGTTTGGAAATACTCTTTTCTGATTTTGCTTGCCTGAGAATCAACGACTTTCTTACAAATATCGTCAATTATCCATGCGGCATCCAGCGGATTAATCACTTGCACGATAGAATGACTGTCGATATCATAATTAAAACTCCATTGACGCGTTGAAGTGTTGAGGAGTGCAGATTTCAAAACGCCATCAACTCTTACCTCTGTAAGATTGGTTTTTTCGTTCTTTGTAAGATATAAACTCTCATATACGCGTGCGCTTATACGCGTAAGTGTTTCAGTAGGAACATAGGAATTAAAAGTTTTTCCCTGTCCAAGAAGAAAAGTTATTTCATCGATTCCGCCTCTTTCGAGAATTGTTTCTCCAGCCTGGTCGCGAAGAACAAGACGCGGAACTATTAAATAATCCACTCTATCGGTTGTTTTTCTTACGAATATAAGGCATATAAACTTACGCGAATCATATTTTTCAGAGTAGAAACCTGGTTCAAGGAGATCTTTCCAGTCTTCAGAAAGGCAAGAGAACTCACCGGATATATTATTGATGTGCATATCCCATGATATACCGGCATTAATAGCCCTTGAAATTTTTCCACCGATAAAATATGGTATTTTAATTGCTGTGTTGGCGTCAGGCAATTGAATATATCCAATACACTCAGGAGAACATCTTCTTTCTGAAGCAGAAGGTGTTATAGATGCTCTTTTATATTTTATTGTTCCTTGATAATAAGTTTGAATTGCAAGAGAACTATTCGAAAAACTCACAGTTGAATAAGCGCGTGGAAATCTCCTTCTTACGGGCCATCCAAATTTTACGGTAGAAAATAAGTGTCGATTTATCTTCTGTTTATTCGAAAAACTTACACAACTTAAAGGCTTTATGTATCGTTTATAAGTATCGTCATAAGGCCTTAATTGCTGCTTATTTGAAAATCTTACCGCTGACAGATAAGTTCCTGTAAGTTTTTGCATTATACTTCTCCTTATTCGGTATATGCATTTATACGTGTGTAGTGAGTGTTTTTCGTGCAATCGACGGCAAGAGGTGGAAAATATCCATGATAGAAAGTCCTGTTTCCGTTTACCGGCGTATCATCAAGAGTTAAATCACCATTGTAATAAGTATCCGGCCCGGCTCCGGTATCTTTTGCATAATAGAGATATTTAATACTTTCCGAGATGGAAATAGTTGTCGTATCGGTAACAGCAAGAACTGACGCGTTGTTAAAGATAAGATACATACCGGGTATTACTTGATAATTCGGCGTTTTGTTATCGCAGGTAATACCTATATCGCTTCCGCCATTCACCTGACATTTTGCTGTTTTTGCTGTTGTATTTATATCTGAAAAAGTTAAATTGTAATCTCCTGGTTGCGGATTCTTGTAAGAATAAGCTGCTTTTAAAGAACTGCCGGCGGCAAGAGGATCGGCGTTAAATACTACACGTCCCCAGTTTGAATATTGCGCCCAGGGCGTTACTTCACTATAAACTCCTCCGGCAGTTTTATCGTAAAATATTGCTTCTCCGAGAAGTGCGCATTTTTTAAGTTCGTAATTCCATTGCCAGTACGCAACATCAAGGATTGCCTGTGTTGTTACCCCGGAGCAACCAATTCTAAAAGCATGGCCGTACTTACCATTTACTCGAACTTTCGGGTGATTTGCAGGAGTAATAGAACCAAGATTTACATCTCCATCCTGGGTGCTCCCCAGGGTTCCATCTGTAATCCCCGTGGCTGTCCATGCGGTTCCATTCCATCTCTCTATCACCCAGTCTGCATATACGCCGAAAGTTTTAAATTCGCAATGAAACACGGGAATAAGATAGTCGGAAAGGAAATACACATAATGAGTTGCACCGTTCATTAAAGGAACGTCACCCGTGCTGTAATCAGTCGCGTCAAATCCGCTTCCTGTGTATCTGTATATTTTTCCGCGCTCTGCCAATTGCGTACAATCCGCGTCAGCGTCAGAACGTGCAACATCTGTTTTCTGTATATTATCGTTATCATCAATACAGATCACATCTGCAAATGTCACTGCGTTCCCTGAAGTATTTTGATATGCGTTGTTTTGCATTGATGGGAAGAAAGAAAGAATTGCATCGGCATCTTGATTGGTCAATACAAGTTTTTCTTCAGAACTCATACCGGGTATTACAACTCCATTATCAGAAAGGTTTTCCGTTCCGCTTAAATCTCCTTTTAAAAGTCCTATGTCCATAGTGAATTCCTCCGTTACGTGTATTGAATATATAAATCAATCGAATATTGCAAATTTTCTACACCATTATTATCTATAGAACCAGTTCCAACCCATTTTGGTTCCGACATCTGAACTGTATAACTATATGTTTTCTGTGCTCTCTGTGCTTGAAAAAGTAAAATTGTTGCTGCTTTGTACCAGGTATTTATCTGTTCTGCGTCAGTCTGTATCATATCTCCTGATATAGTTATCTTTTTTCCGATATCGGAAGTCGGTTTAAATTTAACGATTTTATAAGCTGCTACAGGGTCGCCGTTACCGTCTACCTCAACAACATACTCACCCTCTTCTTTTATTTCTCCACCTTCCGGAAAAGGAGATATATACTTCGGCTCTCTTGGAAAATTAAATATTACTCCATCTGTATCTGTAAGTTTTGCAAATCCCATAATTTCTCTCCTTTACATTACGCCAGTTCGTATCTGGCGGTTCGTGCCAATAATTGATTTGCACTGGCTGAAATATCTGCACTGGCTGCAAATTTTTGACTGTTAAGGTTTATATTTGTTATGATCGTCGTGCTTACAGGCCCTGTGTAATTCCCATACTGATTCCCGGATGTATTTGAGGTTAGGTTTGTTTTCTGCGTCGTTGTAGCTCTTGAATCTGGCATAACTGTAATTGCAGTTGAAGGAGCGGCAGATCTGCCGTCAGAAAGTTTTATCGTTCCTTCTGGCATTCTTACCCATCCCTGTTCACTTCTCGAAAGAGTCCCTATGCCTGCTCCAATTACTGAAGTTAATCCAGAGTATCCGGAAGTATTTGTAGTATTTGTATTTGCCTTGGTGCCATTACCGGCAGTAGAAGAACTTGAAGAAGTATTATTACCTGGTAGATTACCGCCCTGTCCCTGGGTAGAACTTCCTGGATTATTACCGCCTTCACCTCTTGGTGTATCGTTTTGTTTTGGAAGTGTTTCCGGGTTCTCCGGTGTGTCAGACGGGGCAGGCTCTTTGTCCTTATTTTTATCTTCTTTATTTTGATTTTCCAATGCTGCGGTATTTTCTTTAAGAGCTGCAGTTAATTCCTCTGTAGCTTTTTTTGAATCGTCCTGTGCTTTAACGAGTTTTTCCTGCGCCTGCTTCTGTTCTCTTTCTGCCTGAGCTTTTTCCGCCTGAAGTTTTTTGCTTTCTTCTTCAAGTTTTTTAAGCTCTTCCATTTTCTTTGTAAATTCGCCAAGGCCAGAGGAAAAAGCTTCTTCTATAGATTTTATAGGGCTTGCCTTGCCGCTATCGGTAGAAGATAAGGAAGTGAGTTTATCCTGCTTTTCTTTATTTTCCTTAAGTTTAACGTCAATTTGTCTGATTTTTTCTGCCAGGTCTTCTATTTTATCTTTTTGGTTTTGAATTTGTTGGTCGAATTTCTCTTGTGTAGATTGCTGCAGGTCTTGAATAGCTTTTTGAGTATATTCTTCTATTTTTACCTGGCTTGCTCCAGCTTCAGTGAATTTATCTATTTTCTTTTGTATATTCTTCAACTGTTTACCGGTTACATCATTATCAAGAGCTTCGATTTCAAGTGCTATTTCTTCTTCTGCTTTTTCCCTGGCATCCGCCGCTTTCTTTGCTTCTGTTGCTTCTTCCTGCCTGAGTTTCTTTACTTCCTGAGAGTATTTTTTTTCTATGTCCAAGGAAAGACCAGAGACCTTCTGGATGTCTTTCATGTTGTCTTGCTGATATTTTTTAATAGATTCCATGTATTCTTTTTGGCTTATAGAGCCTTCGTTAAGCTTTACGGTTTGTTCGTCGATAAAGGTTGACCAGGCCGCCTTAATAGATTCTATTCTGTCTTTTTCTGCTTTTTTTGTTTCTACTGCCTGTTCTTTTTGAAGTTTGTTAACGCCGGAATAATATTCTTTCTCTATCTTTGTTTTTAAATCTGCGTTATTTTGCAGTTCTGCTGCATTTTGATTTAAATATGAAGCTATGCTGTCATTATATTGTTTTTGAGAGATTTCACCGGCAGAGAGAGAAACTTTAAGATCATTAATATAAGTGTTCCAGTGTTCTTTATCGTTTCGTTCTTCTTCTTTATTTAGTTCGTCTTTTCGTTTATTTATTGCCTCTTTAAGAGTTATTTGCTGCTCGTAAGTAAGTTTATATTCGGAAAAATAGCTTCTTAAGTGATTAAGATCATCTTTGTAATACTGGATTTTTTTATTTAAATTGCTATCGTTTATCGTTTCTCTGTCATCTATAGGCCCTACGGTAGGCTTGCTTGCTTCCGGGAATTTACCGGATAAAAATTTCTCTCTATACTCTTCTGCGTAATTTTTACCTTCTTCTGCTTTCTTTAAAGAGCCTTCAAGAACATCAATCTGCCTTTTGTAAGCTTCGGGATTTTCTTTTTCAAGAAGTTCATACAGTCTCTTTACCTCAAGATTTACCTCTGCAAGTTGAGCTTTATATTTTTGCACTACATCGGACGGTAATCCGGTTTCGGAGAGTTTTTTATTGAGTTCTTCCTGTTTCTGAAGAAGAAAATCCATAGCTGCCGTGTAATCCATTTTATATGAATTAACCATATCATTATTTCTATCAGTGGGATTACTGGCTAGTTCGAAAGAGAATGTTTTTCCTTCGGCATCCATATTACCGGCTGCAGTCTTCCTGATTGCAAGTATTCTTGCCTCTAATGAAGCTATTTTTTCTTCTAATTTAGGATCTAAAGAGATTTCCACAGGGGTTTTGTTAACAAGCTCTATTGCTTCTTTTACACCCTTAAATCCTCCGGCAACCTTTTTTGTCTCTTCCTCTATCCGTGCAGATTTCTGCTCCTCCATCTTCCTCCAGGCATCTATATATGAATTTGCAAGAACTCCCACGACTATACCTATTCCCGCTGCTGCACCTGCGAACCCAAGCAAAGCAATTTGAGATGCAGTTAAAGAAGCAGTAAAAGCTTGTATCTGTATTATTGTGGTTACAAGTTTCCCACCTATACCGCCTATGGCAATAGTAAAAAGACCGAGATTGGAAATAACGCTCTTTGTTCCCTGGTCAAGATTATTAAAAGCAGAAACCACAGAACCCGCCCATTTAACAAAATCTGTCAATTTGGGAATAACTTCTTTGCCGAGACTCTGCTGCATCTGTTCCACGGCGTCTTTAAAATTACTCATTGCGCCGGTGTATGTATCCATCATTCTGCCCATGGCACCAGAAGAACGTTCTTCCATGATTGCAAATAAAGCTTCGTTCATTGCTTTTAAGTCTGTAATTTGACCTTTTGCATTTACAATCTCTTTCCCGAACATTTCACGGGCTTTTTCAATTAACTGCTGTTTTGTTATAGCAAATTCCTTCAAGCGTTCCAGTTCACCGGTCTGGGCATCTGCCACAGCTTCTACTGCTGAATTCAGATCTTTTCCATAAGCCGCCGCCATATCTCCAACTTTACTGAATACTTCTTTTGCTTTAAATCCATAAGCTTCGAGCTTTATAATAGAGTCTGTGACCTGCTGGACAGAGTAAGGAGTTGAAGAAGCTGCTTCTTTTGCAAATGCCATCAATTCGTCTCTGAGTTTTTCATTTCCCTTTGCCGCTGTAAGCATACGGGCTTCAAGCATTTCAAAATCTGCAGTTGTCTGAATTATTCCTTTGCCTACGGACAACAAAGCGTCTGAAAGAGTCGATATACTTCCGGCTATCTCTTTTAAATTCTCTACCCTGGCTCTACTGGCAACATCATCCAATCCTTTGCCAGCTTTTTTTGAATCTTCTGTTACTTTCTCTATAGCATTATCAAGAAGTTTTATTCCCTGAAGAACAGAGTCTATCTGCGCTCTTACCTTCGGGTCAGGAGTCATTTTTGAAAGTTCAGTTAAGAGAACTTTAAGTTTATTTAATTCTGTTTGGCTCGCTCCCATTTCCAGAGCTATTTTAATTGCAAGATCTAAATCACCCAATTATTTCACCTCCTTCCCGTGCCTTCTATGGCATTTTTCATTTTTTCCTCTATAGATTGATTAGAATCTGAAGAATTAAATCTCAAATTATTATCCTGAATAGCGTAGACGTATTCATTTATCTGCTGAATAGAATAACTGGTAATAATTTCTTTAAGGCTTCCTATATTATTTTTACAAAGTAATAGCAGGCAATCAAAGAAGTTAGAATCTACTTTCTTATTATCTCCTGAAGGTAATTGCGGAATAGGAAGCGGAGAATTAACATAAGCAGTTGCTGTTAAAATATTTTCTTTATCGCCCTGAGTGAGCAGGTGAACATTTTTACAGTCAGGGCAAATAAAAGAAACCTGAGCCGTGATATCTTCCTTATTTATCTTTTGAAAAAGCAATTCACGCAGAAAAGTAAACTCTTCTACTTCAACTTCTCCGAGAGTAGTCTTTACTTTTGCCTTTCTTAAAAGCATTAAAGGGTCTATCACAGTTCAGGTTCCTTTCTATTGCAAACATTAAGCAGGAACTTCTACATCTTCATACCAGTAACCGAGTGGGTCGTTTGGAGTATTCGCGGTATCATCAAGAGCGTCTATAGTAATACCGATAGTCCATGGCGCTGCTCCTGCAGTCTTAATTCCATCAGATTTTATTCTGGCTCTTGGCATATAATAAGATTTTACGCGACCTGATTTAATATCTGTTATGGTTGTTAATACATCTCCTTCCCATGCAAGAAAGCCAGTTTGAGATATCGGAATCATTTCGCAGGCGGGAGGAATAGCTTTCCATTTTGCAAGAACATAACACTTTGAAGTAATTAAATTACTGGTAGGAAGAGCGAATGCTTGACCATTTACGGCATCGAGAGCGTAATCTGTATCTGCCACGAGAACAGTATAAGATTTACAAGTCCATACTGCAGTACCGTCTGTTGTAGTTCCATCGTGAACAGTTCCCCATGTAGGTTCTACAGTTCCGGTTATTCCCGCGGTAGTACAGAGATAGTAATGATCTCCGGGAGTGACAGGTTCTACCATCTGGCCGAGAAAAACTTTTCTTTCCGCTGTCCAGGGAACTGGAGGCGAAGGAGTTACACCTTTCATAGGGCATAATCTTAAAACAGGTGGAGTTGCTGTAACCACTATACCCTTATGGGCAAATCTTATTCTTTCGCAACCAATATTACGACCCTGTTTAAACTGCAATACCTGCTGATCTTTCGCCGCTGCTTTGTAAAATCTATCATACTCATCATATACTCCGTCCCATACTTCTTTTAAAGCCTCAGAAATTCCAAGACCGAAACACATAGAATCGGGAGTAAATTCTAAAAGTGTTGCTTTGATAGACGCCTGAAGTTCCTGTAGAAATTCTGCCTGAAGGCTCTTAGGATTTCCGGTTTCCAGTTTATATTTCGTTACATTTTCGTCAATAGAAACACCACCCTGGAGAAGTCCTAAATCCTGGCTATTGGCCACTATCTCCGCATTTTCACTTACTATATTATCAGGGTTGAAGTTTACATAAGGATTATTCAACTATTTCACCTCCTATTATGCGTAATAAATAATTTGAGCAAATTCATAATCCGGATTACGGGGGTCTCTTTTTGCAAAACCCTTTAACATTAAATCAGTAAATTTTTCGTTTACCTGCCTGCTGGCCGAACCGTCACTGGTAAAGTCAGAGAAGATAACAGAAAATACCTTCCCGGTTTTCTTATTCGTATAGATAAATTCAAGATCTGAACTATCCAAGAGAACAGTATTGGGATTAAAACTAATTTTCTTCTTTATAATCGGAGTATATTTATAGACTACTTTAAGGGAAGTTATAGGGCTAACTTCTGCAGTATAGTCATTCTCCAGGTCACTGCCGGGAATAATAAATATCTTTCCGGTCACTGAACCATGACCGCCAAGAACTGCATCCATCCAGTAATCAGTTCCAAGTGTATATTTTTTCGTGTAATCTGGATTATAAACAACCACATCGGCATCTGATTTAATGTTGTATCCGGTTAACTGGACATAGTTTAAAGAACCTTCCTCATATGCGCCTATGGTTGCAGACTCGCCCGGGTACGCGCGACAGGTTAAAGTCAAGTCTCCATCGGATACCGTTGCGCCTATGGTTGTCGGGTAAGTAGGGGGAGAGCTCCCGGATTGATGAGGTTCAGATCCTACTGCCGTTACTTCATAAAGGTAACCGTTTAATGTGGCAGGTTCAAGAAAAGTATTAATAGGATGCGCTGTTTCATTTACTCTTGTTACTAGTGTTTTCCAGTAAGTATTATTTACTGAACCTTCTACATTTGTTATAATATTTTTCTGAACTCCAAGCGCCAGCAAATGATTATCGGGATGAACTTCTTTTAATTTTGCTTCAAAAGTAAGAGCTATACTTTGAAAGAAATCCTGAATAAGTCTCAAAGGATTTCCCGCTTTAACATCTTCTTTTGTAATTGCCAGGTTTATAGAAGAGTCTTCCGCGTAACCAATACCGCTACCGGCATATTTAATATTATCAGGATTTCCGAAAAAAGCATTTTGAGAATCGCCCATTTCATTACCACATCCTTTGTTATTTGATTAATTCTATATTGCAAGGAATTATCTCGCTGAGATAAAACCTGTTGTCCTCAGATTCTTTATAATTACCCGGTACAGTTGACCTGATATCTAAATATAAATTCGTTCCGCTTACTGCAGGAGTAGGAGTTGAGTAGAGTCTGTCGAGAATATAACCTTCATCAGATACATATTTAAAAAGATTTTCTTGCGCAGTTTCAATACTACCCACTGCCAGAACTGCAACAATAATTCTCCCCGGATACACTCTATTAAACCCCTGATTCATTCGTGTTCTCGCTTCGCTTCTATAATCCAGGCAGATTACAGGGAAAAGATTGAGGAATTTTCTCTGAAAAACATCATCCATATTTCCTTCAAGCATATGAGCATAGACCGGATCTAAAATAGTAAATTCAGTTAATACGGATAAGTGATTTTTAAGAGCCGTTATTACTTGATTACGCACCGTTAAATGTCTCCTTATACCAATCTTTTAATATCTTCTTAAACACTTCTTTATCCGCTTCTTTTACTCCCAGGAAAGGCCTTGCAGGTACCTGTATTGTTTTTGTGTAAGCTGTCGCGAAAGGTCTTTTACCATATTTCCCTGATTTCTTTTTTACATTTTTCTTTCTGATAACCGTTATCGTCGAAGATCCTCCAAACTGATGAGTTTTTGCGTATTCTACATTTGTCCCGAACTCCAGGGACGTTTTATCTATATTCATTGTTACCTGAGAAGTGACCGAATTCCTTAATCTACCTGAGTCCTGAAGGATTTTAGGCTCTCCATCTTTTTTCCCTCTTCTCCTCAGAGCTTTTGTAATACCCGCAAGTGGTTTCCAATCCTCTCCCCCCGGAGATTGTTCATTCTTAAAATTCTCTGCAGTACTCATTATAAGCCTTTGTCCCATCCGTTGGAGCGGAACAGTAAAATCTCCCTCTGCAAGCTTACCAACCGCATTTAAAATTTTGCTTGTATCACAGGTTATTTTTACTCCAACCACCAGGGCTTGCCCCATTTCAATATAGTAACTTCAGGGAGAATTTCTTCTGAAGCAGTAACCATTTGACGCTCATTTTTTACACTTTTGTTCTGTTTAAAATTTTCTATCTCATCAATTACAGATTGTTTCTTGTCGAAAGATACTTTTTCTTGTTCGTTGAAAGCGTACAATTCGCAATAAGTAAGCAGTGTCCACCATTTTTTTAAATTCTTAAGGCCATAAGTTGTTTCATCATCCGGATCTAAAAGACTTGAAAGGGTTGTAAACGCATCATCTATACAAATTTGAATTACCTCGTCATCAATAAAACCAGTTTTATTTCTGTCTGTTAACTGAATAAGTAATTCGTAGTTATATTTTAATTTTATATCATCAGGCGTTAAATAAGTATCTTTCATTTTTAAGCCTTTCAAGAAGAGGAGAAACCGAAGTTTCTCCCCTTTAGGATTTACTACGGAGTTCTATTTACGACATACATTACGACAATAGAATCAATGTTTTTTGTGAGTGGTAACGGATTTGTTTCTACGCAGATAAATCTTCCCGGAGGTTCTTCCTGGTCCCATCCTTTAGAAAACCAGTCAGTTTGAATAAGGCCTTCTTTCTCGTGGACGGGGCCGTAATCTATAACGTATTCATTTGTATTTACCGGAAGAAAAACAACTGCATTCGCAGGAATAAGAGGATTACCGTCTGAATCATTGTCGGAGTATACGTAACATTCGACACCATTTATAGAACCGAAATACTGCTCTCCTGCAACAGGTTTAATTACTCCCATCTGAAGATTGAGAGTGTTAAGTTTTGAAAGAACTGTTGCGTCTTCCATGAATAAGTTGTAGGCGTTACTTCCGAAAATAGCCATTTTGCCCACTCCGGAAGAACCGTTAATTCTACAAAGCTCATATCCAGATTTGAAGTCTGCAAGTGGTTTAGCCCCAGTTTCTCCCCAGTCTGTATCTACGTCGAAAACATTGTTAGAATTTCTACCGTAATCAACTTTATAATAAACCCCGTCAACACTATAAGTAAAACCTCCGGCAATAAGAAGTTTGGCACACATCCATTCTTTCCTGAGATTTGCCATATCTTTGAGCTTCTGCAGCTGGTCATTTATATCAGCAATCATCTGCTGTTGTGGAGTAGAGTCTATATAGATAACAGGATTATTTATGGAAGTTTTTTCAAGGTCAAGACCGATGTATTTTGTTTTAAGTCTGATTTTTGGGAAAGCAACGGATTTTATATCATAAGCATCTTTTGAAACTAAAACACCCTCGTCTCCCACCTGTACAAAAGGAGCCATCTTGGGTCGAACTGTTAACTGTGCCAGATCTACTTCTCTTGTCGGATGAGTTCTACCTTCTTTAAAAACTTTTGTCCTCAAGAAAGAAGGCTGCTCCGGAAGAAGTTTCACGGCTGGAGACATACTTCTATGATTGAATAAACTTACTGTTCCAGTCATTTTATTTTATCACTCCTTTAACGCTGTAATTCTTTAAGTTTAAGTCCGACTCTATTAAAGACTTCAATTATATCCACATCATCTATGTCTATATCAGGAGTCAAGGCGTCAACGTTAACTATACCTTTAGAAACTCCCCTCACTACCTGTTCTGAATCTGTGGCATCTATATCTATCGGGAGAACCGCTAACTTCTCAAGGTCAATATTGCCACTCATATTGAAATGGTCATAAGCTGCTGTGAAACTATCAGAGCTAACCATGGCGGCAACTGTATTTATTCCTATTTGCTTCGTGCCATAATCTATAACTCCCATAGCTTTATTGAGGTTTTCCAGTAAAATCCCATGGCCGTTATCAGACATTGTAACCATGGCGCCTGAAACTGTTCCCGTGACTACTACTGTCCCAGGTATAATAGGCCCGCTTGCCATAGCTGTAGATATGAATTTTACACCATTCGGATTTGTAGGATTTAAGGTAAGACTTTCTGCTGTTTTAGCTACAGCAGTTTTTAAAACCTTATATTTACCGGTGGTTTTATCCTTTGCAAGCACCTGGCCGGCAGAAAGACCGACAGAAGCTTCTCCAGCTGCTATTGTTATAGCTTTTGTTTCTTTTGTATAATCCTGGTCAGGGAATAACTGTGCATAATCAGAAGTATTTGAAGTTACACCTAAATTCTGAGGATTTGCCATCGTTTATCTCCCCCTTTCTTTCCTGGCTTTTGCATCAGCAACCAGAGGATTCTCTTTATTATCTTTCCCAGAATCGAGTTTTATCCATGTGCCGGAATTGGGTTCCTGTGAAAGATTAACTCTTACAGGTTCAGGACATGCAAGGTCCATAAGTTTTTCGGAGTAATCAAGGAAATCAATATTGTTGTTATTGTCGAGTTTTATAGTGGTAGAATATCCGGCTTTAACAGCCTCCTCTTTTACTTTTTCAATTGCCGGCTTCATGTGACCCTTAGATAACATTTTTGTTTCCCAGGCTTCCAGTTTTGATTTTCCTACTTCCTGAACGAGTTTTGCGTTATCAGCCTGGAGTTTTTTTACTTCGTCGGAAGGTTCTCTGGAAAGTTCTTTTTTTGTCTCAGCTTTTTCCGCTTCAAGCTTTACAATTTTATCCTCCAACGCCTGAAGTTTCTTTTCCATATCAGTTAGCATAGTATTTGCCTCCTTTTCATCTATATTTAAATCTTTAGTCTCCTCTTTATCATTCTCAAGCTCATTCGGCAGACAAGATTGAATGTTCTTTAAGGTCATGCTAAAAAGAGAACGAAGTTGAGGAGAACCTTGTTTGCGATACAAATCAGGATGAGTTTTGAGTTCGTCGTGTATATCCTGAAGGTTTTTCACGATTTCATTGAATGGTCTATGTTTTTTTTCTTTCGAGGGGGAACAACTTAATTGAGTGATGCCGTCGCCGGTTAAGAATGGATCATTTGTGGCTGCTGCATTTGTAATGGCCATACCCTTCCCATGATAATCATCTTCATACTCAATAGAACCGTATTTGTATTCTTTTCCGCGAATAAGTTTATATCCAGTGGGAGTATATTCGGGAAGGTATTCTAACTTTTCCGTTTCACCGTTAGAATCGAGAACTTTTTTAACGTCTACAATAGTAGACGCCGCAGGAGATTGGCCATTATGATTGTAATTAAAAGACAATTGACGGCCAATCGAGTTATTTTTAATATTGTCGTATATTTCATTTAAGTTTTGAGAGGTAAATCTAATAGTCCCATATCTGGGATGTTTCCCCCATTCACCGCGAACTAACAGCTGCCTCCAGAGTCCTGGGATAGGTTGATTATTTTCAAGGCGTATCTTTATTTCTTCATCAGAAAGAGGGGAGATCTTATCTTCTGTGGTATTTTCAAGTTTTATATAGAAAGATTTTTTATTCATTCCCGGCGTCCCCTTATAAAGTTATCCGGAATGCAACAAAAATAAGCGGAATGCAAGAAAACAGTATTTTTGTTGCATTCCGCTTATTGATTTAATTATTGATTTAATTATATTTTACAATGGTTTGAGGGGAAAAGAAAGAGGAAAAGAAGTTAAATTTTTCTTACTTTTCTTACTTTAAGATGAATTGTACTTTTCACGGGGAAATGATTATTGATGATGTCCCTATTGAGATAGAAGTAAAAGATTTTTCTGAGGAAATGGAAAAGAAAATCATCCAATTCGCCTGTGTTATGAATGTATCGGCGGAATATACCATAAAAGAGATTTAGAAAGGTGGGGAGGAAAATAATTATACCAACACGCCCGGTGGTAAATCACTCATATAAGTAGTAATGTCGTTATGAATATATATGTAATTTGGATCGTACATTCTTATTCCTCTGGCTATTTGATGGGTTTCCTCGATGACATTATCAGGTATTTTTCTTCCTGAAAATTTAATATCTCCATAAAGCTCTATCATATTATAAAAAACACTTTTTAAATGCTTAATCTCTTCTTTTGTAGGGATATGAGGATTTTTTTCATCTTCATAGGAGTCCAGGCTGTTTATTAATTCTTCTCTTAATACTCTAATTTTTTCTTTGATTTCTTTAAGAACCATAACCAGACCTCCTCGTGAAAATTTTCGTCATTATAATTCACTTCTCTTTGTATTATACCATATTCCCTTATTGTTGTCATAAAATTTTGAAATTTTTCTTCTTCTGTTTTTTTTGTTATAAAATCTAAACTATTTATAAAATTTATTTTTTCTTCAATATTTTTTGTAAGTCTTATGTGTTTTAATTCGGATAAAATAGCCTCTTTGTCACCTCGATGTTTTTTTATAAGCATTAATAGCATAAGTGAACCGTATTTTTGATACGAACCATTAATAAAGCTTTCAGGCGTTGTATTCTTTATTTTATCGACACATAATTTTCTACTCAAAATTTCCGTTATAGATTCCTCGAAAAATATATATTTATTACCTGATTGTTTGTAATATTTAATTATACCTTTTTTGGTTTTTCTTATTGGCCAAGTTTGTTTTCCTGGTTTGCTAAAAACATGAAACGTTTCATGCACTATAGCCTGTATACCCATACCTTTATCTAAAAAACTATTACCTGTTGCAATATGAACAAATTCAGGAGAAATAACAATGCCTTCATCTTCATGATAAAATCCCCCAGCGTCTTCTTTTACGTTATATTTTAACCTTAATTTTTTCCATTCTTCTGGAGTAGGGTACACATATTTATCTGTAATTGTTACACCCATTTCCTCCTCTACAACTTTCTTTACTTCTTCCCCTACGGCTATTATATCTTTGTATACCTCTACTCCTTTTTCTTCCCTTACTGTGCTATCGTCAAAATCTCTCCATTTAGGAATAAGAGACGGAATATTTTTTATTCTCACGCCTCCAAATCCCTCCATAGGCTCCCTTACCCCATCCCATCCTTTCCCCACTTTTCCATCCAGACCCTCTTCAACCATGGAATATTTATCCACCGGAACAAGAATAGATCTGCACTGATAATGGAGCGGTGGAGTATTCATTTTTAATCTCGGATCATCTATAGCCAGTATGAGTCCGTCCCTATCTTCGCATATATCAGATGTCCTGCTGTCCAGGATAGCAGAAAATTCTACAGCTGTTATAAAACCTTTTAAAGCAGGAGACTCAAAACTTTCAAGACGACCCTGGTTCATAGCTTTACTGATTTCTGTCCTGGCTATATTCTGTAATCTCCCGACATGGAAAGAAGGAAATACACTCTCAAGGCTTCCCATGATATTCTGAACAGAAAGACCGTTTTGAATTCCTGAGTATATCTTCTGTTTTGCTTTATTGAGAAGTTCCTGTTCAGTTATGCCTTTAAGATAAAGAGAATAATCTCCGTAAAACTTTAAAGCATCGTAAGGAACGACTGAAAAACTGGTTGCAATCTGCTTATTTTGAGGATTAAGGGCATGTGTCACCTGGTCAGCCAGGTCGTTAACTATACTCTGCGTGAGACCCTGGTTAAGAAATTTTCTTTCCAGTTTTTTCCTCTCATAGAACTGCTTCAATTCAAGGCCTTCTGTTATTCCTGTGACCCTGCCGGCGCGTCTGGCTTCTACCATGAGAGAAAAGAGAATAGTTTGATATTCTTTTAAATCTAAAGTTAAAGAAGAAACCTGGTTAAGATCTCCTTTCTCGACTATCTGCCTGGCCCGCTTCAAAAATTCGTCATTTGATTTTGATAGAGCAGAGCCGGCAGATTTAACAAAAGCTTTCTCCAGGTCTTCAAAGGTTCGCTTTATTCTGGCTATTACTTTTACAGATTTTCTTATGGAATTATTTATTACTGACGGCATTTTCATTTACTCCCTGGATTATTTTATCAGTTACATTCTGAGTAGATTCAGGTAGCTGTGTTACAAGTAATTCCATTTCTGACCGTTCAGGAACTCCCAGCTCTGCCCTCATGTAATCCCCGTCACCCACAGGGTCAAACACACCGCCGTTGACCATCTGATAAAACATACCTGCAAGTTTTACTTTTTCGTCTATAGATAAAGGCTGAATGTTTTCAAAGCTTCCGTAAGATTTCTGAGGACCGTAATTATACTCTATAAGCTTTACCAGTATCTGAGAAATAATGACATTATCCCGGAAGTCCTGTGCTATCTCTTCTGCTGCCTCTACGAGCATATCAAAATGTTTATCGCCCAGGGCGTAAGAGCCGCCTTTTTCGCCTCCAGAGATAAGAGAGAGCATAAAGAAGACTCTGTATATGATTTTATCACAGAATTCTATACAGTTCTGGTAGAGCTGAGAAGAGTCAAGACCGGCTTTTCGTTCTATCAGTTCAACTTTATCAGAATTCATATCTATGCCGAGAACATTATTGTAGAGCCAGTTTGCGCACTGAGCCACTAAAGTCCCAACATCATTTACACTCTGACAGAGTATTGTCGGAATAGTAAACTTCTGGACGAATATAGCCCACATCTTTAAACAGAGTAATTTTAATTCATAATATATTTCAAGATAATTCCCGCGCCCATACCCGTACGGAGAAGATAAATCGCCGTATTGATAGATAATAAAATTCTTTGAAGAGAATTCCTGTCCGGCTGTATTATTTACCTTAATGCCTGATATAAACTCTTTATTTCTCTCGTTTTTTGCCACTTTAAATTCCAATTCTTCAGAGTTGTAATTAACCATCCAGCCAAAAAGATATTTATTATCTACCACGTCAAATACAAGCTGTAATGCAGAAAATCCAAAAAAAAGACCTTTACCGAGTAAATCGCGTAAATGAGAGTAAAAAGAACCATCCATGTTCTCAATAGCATCTTTCACAAGCTGCTCAATCTTCGGATCATCATGTTTATAATTATTAAGTCCAAGCCTTTTCATCACTAAATGAGTAAGGAAATCAACAGCATTACGGCAAACTTCTTCTTTCCACATAATTTTAAGCTTCCACAGAGGTATTCTATCCCAGGGATATGTTTCTGTCTGAGATATAAATTCTTTAATATAATTTAAAATGGGTAATATTGAACCTGATTGCCTGGTTACATCTGATTTTACATTTTCTTTTTTCCCTTCTGCCGGTAAGGCTGTCGAAGTTTGAGTGTTCATTTTAAATAAATCTTTTAAATTTGCCATCCATCCCATGTTAATTCCTCCTAAAATTTAAATGTCGGTAAACCTGCCATTCTTACACCCTGTCTTACTTCTGCCCCTTCTTTAACGAAGAATTCATCTTCAAGAGCATAGCGACAGCAATCAATAAGGTGATCGTCTCCCAAATATTTACCGGGTATATATTCCCCGGTTTTCTGGTCTTTTTTAAGCCTATAGAAAGTGAATTCATTGATAGCATTCTGGCAAGCCTTATGAATTATGATATCATATTTCTTTAAAAACTTTATTCCAAAATCCACAGAGTCAGGCCCTTTTACCGCCGCCTTGGCTCTTACTCCAAGAGTCTGAAGTTTTTTTATTGTTTTTGGTTCTGCACTATCAAAAGTGACAGGAAGAGTTCCTATTTTCTCTTTTATTTTTTCCGCTAATAATTCATCAGAACATTCTCTTATATACAGTTCATCATATATATAAATCTTTCTATTTCTTCTATCAAACTGAAGGGCTACCATAGCTGCCGGATCTGGATAGAACCCAAAATCTCCCCCTGCTTTTCTTTTATCGAAGGTAGGAATGAGAGAGGTTAAATCTTCCACCGTAAATTTAAATACAACACCTTCCAGAACCCCCCATTCACCCAGAACGTAAACAGTAAACATATAAGGGTCTTTCGTGTCTTCAAGTCTTTTTATATCGTCTTTTGTAAGGAATTTGTTGTCTTTGTAGGTGGTTTTTAGAATAAGGAGATCTTCTGACTGGTAGAATTTTTGTTTATCATCCCAGGAGACAGAGAGAAAGAAACGTTTATATATCCAGTGGGTTTTTAAAATTGGGTTGAAGCTAAAAATTACTATTTTTTTATCTTCCTGTTCTACGCCCTGCTCTATAGCTTCATCATCTCCACCTCGGAGTCTTTTTTCTAACTGGTTGAAATCTGCTTCAGAGGTTTCCGTAGCTTCTTCTATCCAGATATAATCTATTACTCCATCAATTGGCGTTATCGACTTTAATTTTTCAACATCGTCAAGACCTTTAAATATAATTTGTTTTTTATTTAACAGGCATGTTACCACCATGTTGGTTTCATTTATCTTGAAAAATTTAGAGAGCTTTAACTTATTAATAGCTTTTTTAATTTCGTTAAACGTACTATCTCTGAGGGTGACGCCGACATTTCTTGTTATAAGCCAGTTCTTATTCTTATGTAACACATTAAGAATACATCTCTGCGCAAGCCAATAAGACTTACCTGAACTGCTTCCGCCGTAAAATATTTGAATTGAAGACTGGCAATCTAAATAAGGATAATAAACTTTATTCATTTTTACGGATAATTTAACTTTCATCTTCTCCACCAAACAATTTTATTTCTATTTCTATTTTTACATCACCGGAAATAGGGTCAGGAGTAGATTTAAATTCCTCAGGTTCTTTATTGCACATCCACTTCCAGCAAGCTTCTCTATCTGGAATTACATTTTTTACAATAATTTCAGTTTCAACATTTCCTTCCTTATCAGTTTTTACCTTTTTTTCTTTATATTTAAAACCTTCACATCGCTTTAAAAAAGCGTTTATCACCCTGCCGGTAACAATTTTTCTTCCTACCTCTAAAGTGTCCTGAAAGTCCTGATATTTTTTCTGCCATTCATAAAAATTACTTCTAGCAATTCCAAGACTTTCAGTAATCTGCGTGTCCGTTAAGCCTTTTTTTGCAAGTTTTTTAACTTTTGGAAGTATCTCTTTAGAGTACTTAGTTTTTCGCCCCATAAAAATTATCCTCAAAAAACAAAAAGAAGACGCGAAATTTCTTGCATTTCGTATCTTCTTTAATTTTCTCTAGTATAACACATTCAATCAATCCAGTAAATAATTAGGATCATTTTCTTTATCTTTATTTCGTTCTATATAATACTCAATCCATTTTTGCATTAATGAAGATTTATTAATTGAGAGCTTCATTGTTATTTTATCAAATTCCTCCGCTGTTTTTTTCTCTACTTTAACAGCTATGGTTTTTGTACAAGAAATATATCTTTTACTCATTATTAACCTGCCTTCTTTCACTTATTACCTTAAATTTCTCTACACACTCCGGGCAGATGCCATGAATTGCATCCGGAAGGATTTCTGCAGGTACCTGCTCCCATTGTTTACTATGTATATTATATAATGCCTTACACCATGCGCATTGCTTTAACACTTCTCTTTCCTCTCTTTCTTCTAAAATTTCGAGTCTACTTATTACCCTATCTATATCATTCCTGATTAAATCAAGATAAATTTTTTGAGATAAGAGTTCTTTAAGAGTGTCTACTGATTGACCAAACAATTTAATGTTTTGTATTGTTTCCGGTGTGAATTCTAACTGTTGTGTTTTGTTATGCTGCATTTTTTGCAATCTCCTCAACCTTCTTATCTTTCTCTGAGTCTAGTTCTAATTTTGCAAAAGTTGCCTGTAATCTCCAGGTCTTATACTGTAACATATCTGCCTGTTCTTTCAGTATTTTTGCATCTTTATTGAGATTTTCCAATTCTCTGATAACAAATTCTCTGTAATCCATTATGCTGCTATTGCCTCCTTGTTTTCAATAATTAAAAGAAGTTGTATCTGTTTCTGTGTCTTTCACTGTTAAGAGTTCTTTCCACTGAAGAGAAGGCTCTGTATTCTCTTTCTCCCATTCACTTGTATAATACCCGCCTAAGAGTTTCACTCGTTTTACTACCTAGCACACCACCTCCGTGATATTTGTGTATTCAGCAAACTTAAATCCGAGCATTTTTCCATTTACATCGTATACAATGCAATTTATATAATACAGCCCGTGAAAAGGGGCAACATTTGACAATCCAGACAGCTTTTCTTTCTTAAAATTGTTTACTTTTTTAAATGAAGAAAAGCAATATAAATCCTGTAACTTACTTTTTACATGTTTAACTGTTACTTAAAATATTAACTGTTTTCTTTCTTGACCTTGGCTTTCTTGGTAAATAAAACTTTTCTTGCTCGGTAAGTTTTTTATATCTCTCTTCTGCCATCCATCCGAGTCCTACGCCAATAGCGTCACTCTCGTCTGTTGTTTCAGTTTTATACCCATAAAAAATTTCTAAACATTTTTTTGTATCTTCTTTACTCGCCTTTGCTCCTGCTATGTGCTTTTTCCATGTCTGATTGTCAATTTCTTTAAGAGGTATTTCAAGATCAAAAGAGAGAGAAAGAACTAATCCGTGAAGTTTAGCGAGTTTTATTGTGGTGTCCCCATTCTGAAGAGAAAGAGGTTTTTCTACTACAATCATCGATTCAGATTTTTTTACTGAAGTTAAATTTATATATATCAATTTACTTATTTCTTTGTAAATCTCTTCCACCCTCTTCTTCCAATCCTTATTCTTTGGCGCTATAGTTCCGCTTTCTCTTAGTTTTTCATTTTCAAAAACAGCAAATCCCGTGCTGGTAGTAGATAAGTCAAAGGCTATTATTTTGCTCATAAATCCTCCTTAAAAAGGTAAAACCTCTATTTCTTCATCTGTTAAACTGGTTATAATTTTTTCACTGTTACCGCTTTCACTGTTACCAGTAACAGTCCCATGGTAACAGCGATTATCTAAAGCAAAAGTATCGTCATTACTTGACGGTATATAACTTTGAACGATATTTTTATTTGAATTTTCTATATTTTCAGATGGGATAGCGGAACACAGCGGGCACAGCGGAAACAGCGACTGATTTATCCTTATTTTTAGCCGTTTTTTTATTATTTTTACTAGTAACAGTGCGGTAACAGTCGGTAACAATCTCAGTGTTTCCGCTGTTTCCGCTGTTTCCGCTGTTTCCGCTGTTATTACTGTTACTTATATTATTTATATATATATTAGATAATATGTATTTACCCGTAGCAACCTTAGTGACTATACCATCTAATTCCATTTTCCATACTAATTTCCTCACTGAATTATAAGATTTATTAAGTATTTCAGAGACTTCTTTTAATGGCAAGGGTTTTATATTTTGCTTCAAAACATTGACTATTTCTTGACGTTCTTTATTTAATTTATGAAAAGCGGCATCGCCCAGTAAACTCCATGTAAAATTTTCAGGATCAAATTGTAAGGTCAGTTCTTGTTCTTTAACATCTCTGCCTTTAATCTTAAGAACTGCTTCTGTTTCATTTGGTTTTTTATCCAGTACCATATTTACGTCTGCGGCTCCTATGAGTCCATTTGACCCTGATATTTCATCCTGCCAGTCGGTGGAGATAGAGTTTTTCCGAGTATGGTGTATCATTACGAGAGCAATTCCTTTTGAAATAGCCCAGGATTGAAGCTGCCCGGCAATTTTATAATCAACTTCATAGGCATTACCCGCACGCATAACAGGCTTAACTTTTGCAAAAGTATCGATAATAATAAGTCCTATTCCTGGATTTTCTGTAATGGCGTCTTCCAGATCTTCAAATCCTCCGTTATCCAAGGTGTTGAGTTTCAAGCAAAAAAATAAATCCTTCGGTAACAGATTTTGCCAGTCTTCACCAAGGATATTTTTCATTCTTTTATCAAGTCTTTTTTTACCGTCTTCCAGTGCAAAATATAGGACAGAGGTCTTCTCTGTCGTTAATTTCCTTAATGCAGGTCTCCCGGCAGCTACAGAGAGGGAGAGGTTAAGGGCAAGAAAACTTTTACATGTTTTGGGTCTTCCTGCCAGAACTATAAGTCCTTCGGGAAGAATATCTTCTATTATATAACGGGTAGGAGAGTATTCTTCCAGCATTATCTCTGCTGCTGAAAAGATTTGAAGTTTACTTCTTTTCTTCCCCTCTGGCTTTTCTTCAACTTTCAACTGAAGCCATTTAATGACTTTGTCGCAGCATTTATCAGAAGTAAGCTGTTTAAATTTTGGAATCCCCCATACAGGTTTTTCTTTTTCGATTTTCTTACCTGTAGCGTACAGGCCTGAAATTCTTTGTTTTAAGTCCGGGTCTCCTGATAGAACACAGATAGCCTTAAAAAATTTTGAAATCTCTTCTTTCTTCCATTTTCCGTCAAGGAGTATTTTTGAGAGACAGAGCGATATATCTTGTCTGGTTCCTTCATGCCAGAACTTTGAAATTACACAGGCGGAGGCAATCTTTCCTGTAATTTTATACAGTTCTGATGGGTGAATATGCCTTATAGGAAGGTCATTTTCCCATTTAATCAGGTCTCCAGAAGGGTGAATACTGGGAGGAAAAACAGTTTGACCTGTGGTACGGAGTTCTAAAAGAGTTTTACTGAAATCATACCTGATTGATTTATCTACTGTAGAATAATAAAGTCTATGGCTTGCTTTCTTTCCTTCTCTCCCGAAAGTTCTAGTGACTGGGAGAAAGAGCCCAGCAATTTTAAGAGCTTCTTCACAGTCCAGATCTATATCAACCAGGTCTTTACTTACAGAACCCAGTCTTATACCGACATTATGAGTTAAACCATTGAAGAAGTATTTATCTATATCCTCTTGAGTAAGATTTGTTTCTTGCCAGTTATTTAATATTGGTCTTTTATCCCTGAATTTTATAGGGGTAATCTGCCATCCGTTTTGTATATATTCAGAAACCTGCTCTTTTTGTAGTTTTTTAAATTGTTCTATCAGGAAATCCATTTTTTAACTCCCCTTTAATAAGGCCCCTGTAATATGCAGGGGCCTCCAAAACGTTTAGAAGGATATCTCTTCAAAATCGAGAGAGGATTCTTTAATGTCTACGAAATCTTCGTCTTTCATAGGAGTAGAAGCTTCTTTTTCTGCTTCTTCAAGTTCTTTTCTGGACATTTTTGGTTCCTCTGCAGGTTTCTGTCCGGCTATCAGAGAAAGGATTTTCTTTCTTTCCTCTTCAGAAAGGTTTGCAAACATCTGGTCAACATTATTTTTTTCCGGCTTTTTAGTTGTTGTTTTTCCGGTAATCTGTTTGAATTTTATTATTTCTGTAAAGGTCTTTGTACCGTCCTTATTAGGTTTGTTCACTGTCAGAACTTCTGCTCTTTTTCCTATGAGATCTTCTATGTCTCTATCCATAATGTCCTCTGGAACAGAGCCATAAAGACCTACAATTAACTGATTAAGCTTGCTTTTATCATTGGCGGGGTCAACTTCCACTCTTACCCGGTGGAACACCTTAAAAGGATAACCGTCGCTATTTACTTCCTCAGTGGTTTCAAAAGTGAGTTTTAGTTTTTTTTCTGTAAGCTCACTCTGCCATTTCTTTTGGTCAAGAATTTCTGCAGCAGTGACCTTTACTTTGTGCCATCCTTCCTCCATCAATTCAAACTCTCCTGAGTAACCTGTCTTTGCATATTCTCCGAATTTTGCCATAATAATTTTCCTCCTTTATTTTGCTTTTAACCCACTGGCCTGAACGGCATTTGGGTTATTTAGCCATTAATTATTTATTGTTGTGTACTTCCTGAAAGAAACTTTTTTCAATTGATTATCCTGCTTCATCTTCCACATCATTTTTCTAACAGCACCGTTATTTTTATTTACGAGGATAGATATTTCTTTAGGGCTCATTGCTTTTTCTTTTAAAAAATTTATTATCTCCTGTCTTTCAGGGGAAAGCTTTTTATTCTTACGATTTTCCTTACTTAAGTTAGATTTTATTTTTAACATAGCTTCTACCAGTTCTCTAGGGGTTGCACCGGCTTCTTTTAAAGAAGGGAGCATTAATGCATACAGGGTTTTTATTTTTTCTATAAAATTGTTTTGTTCTATTTCTAGGGTGTTTTCCATAATATTTACTTCCTTTCTTTAGGCGTTCTAAGCCTTTACTAACAAATTGTTTATGTTATAATTAAGAAAAAACTTTATAATGGAGTTGTATATAATGTCCGATGCAAAATTAGATTTAATATTAAGTAAACTTAACAATATGGAAACAGAACTTAAGGAATTCAAAAGAGAACTTAAAGAATTCAAACAGGAAGTTAATGAACGCTTTAACAAACTGGAAGAGGGGCAAAAGTCTTTAAAGATCGAGTTAAAGAAAGATATTAAAGATTTATCAGTTATGACAGGTAAATTTGCTGAAAGATTTGATACTATAGAGACTAAACTTGACGAACAAGGTTTAATAGTGAATAGGCTTTCCTCTATTGTACGTGTTAACTCTTCTGTATCAAGAAATCTGCAGGAAAGAATTGAGTATTTAGAAGAAAAACTTCCTTTATAATTCATTTTTTATTTCACCTCCTTAAATTTCGGATCTTTTCCCATAAAAATACTTGCTATAAAAAGTGCAATCACGAACCAGATAAAATAAGGGCAGTGTAAAAGTGCTGTAAAGATAATTCCGGCGTTATTCCAGGTCATCACGCCGCCCTCTTTTCTCTTAGGCTTTCTCTTCTTTCCAGTTCTGCTTTTATAGCCTGTATTTTGCAAGCATAGCCCTGTTGTAAGTCCTCAATTTCAGTTGTTCTATGCTTATGACTGTGACAGATTTTAAACCTGTCCTGGCACTCAGCCAGTAAACCTGTGAGAATGAAATCTGAATTCGATTCAAGATTGTAAAGAATTCCATCTACTCTGATATTCACGCAAATTGCACCTCCTCTAAGTTGTCAAGCACTTCTTCAGGGCTCATTTCACTAAAAAGCTGTGGTTTTGTAGTTTTTCCACAGGGGCAAGCATCATAATCTCCGAGGTCGTAAAATGTTGGTTCCTTACAACTGGGGCAAGTTCTTTCTGCAATCTGTTTTATTAAAATAATCTTCCCTAAATCTTTAAGGACGTATCCCTTTTTTAACGGATTTTCTATTGCCAGAGGAGCTTTTCTTGTGGTATTATTTGTTATCGTTTTAATTGTGGTTTCAGCCATTAGCGTGGCTGGAACTTTTTTTTTAAAAATTGGCATTATGCCACCTCCTTCCTGGTTTTCATATATTCCGAGAAAAGTTTTTCCGTAAAATCTAAAATACTAAGACCTTCATCTATAGCCTGTCTTTTTATTTGGGTATGCGTATTTGGATGAACTTTAAGAGTGGGGAATTTCGAAGAGGTTTCTTTTTCCTCAATTTGTATTATTTCCTTCGTTATCACTGTAAATTCCTCCTTTTTTCTAATATTATAATTTATATGTTGGTTAAAGTCAATATATATTTTATAAATATAATGTTATTTTTTTATAATATTATAATGTTAGAATATCTTATAATAAAAATAAACATTCAACCCCTGATAATAATGTGTTATAATAAAAATACTGGAGGTGTAAGTCATGAAAGAAACCGATAAAGACCTTACCAATATTAATATTATTGTGAGAACTAAAGAAAAAGATTATATAAGAATAAAAGCTAAAGAATGCGGCAAAACTATTACAGATTTTGTCCTTGATGAAATTATTCCTGAAAGAAAAAAGATTTATGAGGAATACGAAAAACAACTGGATACTATTATAAATAAAGCTGAATAAATTCTCTTTCAGAAACTGGCTTAACATTCTTCTACTTCCTCCTTTGAAAAAATTTCCTGAAGGGGCTCTGTAACCCCTTACAAAATCCCCTTCAGACATTCTTTACGCTAATTGTGTCCGGTTTTATTAGAAACCGGTAAACTGGCAGGAGTCACGGGCTTTCACCGTGCTTCTCCTGGGTGATTTAATTCAATAAAGCAGCCCCTCTTCCGCAACCTACCCGGTGGCCACCAGGCGGCTGCAGGAGCAAAGGGCATCAAGTTGTTACCCATTTGGGCAACAGGAAAAATATATAAATGTTTTTTAAGCCTTCTTTAAGTTCCGTTAAAATCTTTTTTACGCTAACTTGTGCCTCTCTTGCTCTTGAAAACATTACCCTTCCTCCTTTCCTCTCTTCTCTCTATCTAAGTCTCATACAAAGCTGATTATCACCGTTCATAAGGTACGCTGTTGCTTCCATAAGAGCCTCCTGCACTTTTGCTGCAGTTCTGCCCTTCCAGTTCTGCAGGGACTTCTGTATCCGCTTTATTTTCTTTATAGTCCGTATCTTTATGTTTTTCAATTTTTCACCGCCTTTACTTTCTTTTTATTATAAGTTTATTATACAAGCTTGTATAATAAAAGTCAATAATACTTGTATAATAATTTTCTAACTATAAAATATATACCTTTTTATCATAGTATGTTATAATATTTTTATACAGGAGGTGTGATTTATGGCCATTATTAAGAATAAAAGATTTTATATAGGCGCACAGGTTACCCAGAAGGAAAAAGAAGCTATAGAAAAGAAAGCTGTTCAGGAAGGTTTTGAGTCTATAAGTGAATATATTAAATATAAACTTCTCCCTGAAAAATATAAGTCTCAAATTGAATGGGAAAAACAAACTTCTGCTTCCTCTACTTCCGCTTAACATTTTACACCTCCCGGTCTTAGAGGGGACTGGCTGATGAGATCTGCTTTGTCCAGTCCCCTGGATATGAAAGGATTGATTTAATTTTATGTCAAAAAAGAAAAAATCCGGTACCTTTGAAAATATAGGTAAACTGGTTGACGAAAGTTTCGACCAGATAGATAAACGTTTCGAGCAGGTAGATAAAAAACTTAATATCCTCGAAGAAGGACAGGAACAGTTATTTAAAATGCACTTTGAACAAAAAACTGATATAAAATCAATGGAAGAAAGACTTGATAATAAATTAGATAAAATACTTTCTTTTGTCTCCAATCTGGTCGTTACTACTGAAGGAATGAAGCAGGAACTTACTGCCATAGGCGAAAGAGTAAGATTACATGAAGATAAGTTAGAAATTTTATCATAGACCTGATGAAAAAGGGATTGTGACTTATTATTCATACCCTTACCGCCTTTCTATTTATGCAACTTTTTCTTCTGTGTAGAATAATTACTCGCCCTTTACCTGTGATAATATCTCTATGAGTTTACTTTTGCCTTTTTCGTTATAAACAAAAGTGCTGACCTGTTTATTTGTTCCTTTACAGGAGTCCAGCACGTAAGACCCGTATTCATCTGTTTTAAGTCCGTATTTATTAGAAATTCTCCCCACCATATTACCGCTTACCCCTGCCAGTTCTCCTATTTCCCCGGCGTGCCAGAACTTACATTCAAGCATAGGTCTTTCAATTATCTCTACATTACTGACGAGTTTAGAGGCTTCATACATCAATTGCTGTATAGATTTTGTAGAAAGAATATGTGTAAAATCTGTTGCTATATCCTTTAAAAGATTTGCACTGAGGCGTTTTTCTTTTGCCATAAGTCTGCGTTCTTTTTCAATCTGGATATCTAATTGGATCTGTTTTTTGTTTGATATAGGAGCAGTATAAGATCCGGTTTTTCTAATAGAGGGTAAAACTTCATGGTTAATCCATCTCTTAAATGCTTTTGCTTCTGGTTTATATGAGGAGCTTATAAGGGAATATAAACCCGGTTCGTTAACTATCCATACTTCTCTTTCCTGACCTGATATATGAAGTTTATATATCAGCTTTTCATCCTCATCCAGTCTTTCAATAGCTTGACTTACATTTGTAATCTCCAGCACCTCACATACATCTTTCCCCACAAAAAAGACTTCGCCATCTTTTTCAATGGTTCTCACTGGCTTTTCCCCGTAATTAAATACTTTCTGTAATTCGTTCATTTTATTCTCCTTTCTATACCTCAATTTTCTCTGTGTAAATCAATTCAGATAAATTTACCTGTAACGCCTGAGCTATCTTTTTATATGTGTCTATATGGAGCGTTTTACCGTTTTCAGCTTCACTAATCTTTCTCTGCGGTAACCCTGCCAGTTTAGCAAGTGTTTCCTGAGAGAGGTTCTTTTTTTTTCGTAAACTTTTAATCTTTAAGCTGTCCATAACAGCCTCCTTAAAAATCTCATTTTCTTAATTATATTACATTTCTGTAATAGTTGTCAAGGGGTAAATTGCAAATCTGTAATAAAATTAAATTAAAAAATCATTACAAAATTGTAATATTTTATGCTATATTTAATATAAAAGGAGATTTCTACATGGTAATTGGAGATTTTATAAAGTTAAAAAGAACAGAAAAAAAAATGACATTGAAGGATTTGGCTCAATTATGTAGCACTACAGATGCAACATTAAGCAGGATTGAAACAGGGAAAAATGAGCCTGATTTTACTTTACTAATATCTCTAAGTAAAAACCTAAACTTCACTTTAAACGAACTCGCCTCCGCCACCGGTTTCTCCACTTCTCCCTCAGAAACCCCTCCTTCTCCTCCCATAGAACAAATAATAGAAAAAACCGTAGAAAAAACCAACAAAAGAATAGATCTTCTTACAGAGATGCTTAAGAAAGTTTACGAAGATGATTTGAAAGAAGAACTGCCTCATATAGAAGGCTCCCTCCCAGTCCATTACACCAATAACGTAATAAAATATCCTATCATGTCAGACCAGTCAGCCTGTGGGCTTTCACTCATACCGGCAGAGGATGAAGTTGAAGACTGGATTTCTTTACCGGAGGATTATGCTGTAAATGCTGAAATCGTCTTACGGGCAAAAGGCGATTGCCTTGAAAATGAAAAAATTCATGATGGTTATTTGGTATTCATAAAATGCCAAAATATTGCTTCTACCGGTGATATAGTGGCGGTAAGAGTGATAGAAAACAGTCACGGCCATGCTATTTTAAAGAAACTTAGGATAATAAAAGGCGACATGTTTCTGACAGACAAATCTGGTGATATAATAGAGTTTAAAGAGAACATGAGTATTGTCGGCAAGGCAGTTTACTGGATGCCAGACCCGAGGAAGTTTGGGTAGAAGAAAGGATTTGATTTTATGGATAATACAGAACTTATTCTTAAAGAAATAAAATCTTTAAGAGCAGAAATGATTGAAAAATTCTTACAGGTGAATGGTAGGTTGGATAACTTAGAAGAAAATATGAATAAAAGATTTAATAGAGTAGATGGGGATCTAACTCTTGTATTGAAAAAACTTGAAAGATTAGATTCCAGTGTAAGAAGTCACTCTGCTCAAATCAAAGACCATGAATTAAGGATTACCGATTTAGAAGAATCTAAGGCCTGACTGGCGTATAATATACTTATTAAAATAGAAGGTATAGCGGTTAAGTGGGGGATGTTGTAAAGAAAGAAGTGTAATTATGCCAAAAAAGAAAGACTCTATAGGAACCCAGATAGATAAAACATTTAATACCCTGGAAGATAAAATTGATAAACTGGATAAGAAAACTGATGAACAATTTAAAAAAGTAGATGAACGGTTTGACCATTTAGAGAAGTATATATTTAAAGAAGTTTGCCGTTTAGATACCAAGATAGACTCTTTAAAAGATGAAATGAACGATAAATTTGATAAAGTCCTATCTATGGTTTCTAACCTGGTTGTCACTACGGAAGGCATTAAACAGGAAGTTTCCGCCATAGGTGAATATGTAAGACGAAATGAAGGTCAATTAGAAAAGGTAAGGAGATGATACTATGGAAGAAAAATTAAATAATTTTATTGATAATACAAACAAAAGATTTGAAAGAGTTGAGGGAGATGTTTCAGTATTAAAAACAGATGTAAAGGAAATAAAAGAGAGACTCGGAAAAGTCGAAAATGATGTTTGCTTCCTCCGGGATGAGGTGAGGATAGGATTTAATACTTTAAATGACACTCTTAACAGTATGTTTGACCTGACAGCTAAAAGCATAAGGGCTAATAAAAAAGTGGCTGTTATTATGGAAAATGCTTACAGTGAGGCCTCAGAAGAGTATACAAAGATAAAGAAATCGAAAAAGTAATAGAAAGAAGGTAATTATATGGAAGAAAAATTAAATTTAATACTTGATAAGCTTATCGGTATAGAAACCGAATTGAAACAGGTAAATGTCAGGCTGGACAATCTTGAACAAGGGCAGAACTATTTAAAGAAAGATATTAAAGACCTGTCCGGCATGATAAAAACGATAGGAAATAATGTAGACTCAGAAATAAAAGAAGTAAACAGGAAACTGGATAGACTATCAGCCAAACAAGATATATTCTCTGCTACCATGAAAGAACACGAATTACGGCTGGAAGATCTGGAAATTTCTCCTCCGATTAAGTAATTTTCTACGCAAAAACACACCGCCTCCTTGCAGTGTGTTTTTTGATTACTCCCTTTCATGTATTAAATAAGCTGCATTAAAACCGGTTTTAAATCCGACTTCGAAAGATTTTCTCACATTTTCTCTCTCGGCCCCTGGTTATTCAACAAAATCCGTCGGCCCTGATTTTTTAATCCTTTTTTCTGTAAATAATTTCTCACTGCCGTGTAACTGGCTCCTGTCTCTTCTGCAATTTCCTCCAGGCTTTTTCCTTCATGGTAGTACCTTTTTTCCCACTCAGGATAGAACTTTGACCATTTTGTCTGTCGCTTCATCCCGGCTTTATCCAGTGCCTCTGATATCGCTTGCCGGGAGACATTATATTTATCTGCAATTTGCTGAAAAGTCCATCCTTTTTCCCGGAGTTCTTTCCATTCCTGAACCATCTTGCAAAACTCCTTTTTCTGTGTTATAATTTTTTTGAGGTAGGCAGGGGTTTTATCTCCTGCCCCTTGTGCTTTATACTATATTTCTGTCCAGTTTTTTGTAAGCTTCCTCGTAAGCTCTCGCGATTATAGAAGCTGCTTCTTTTTGGGCGAATACGTTTTTGTAAGACTCGAAACCTACATTAAAAACTCCCTGAAGTGTGCTGTTAGTAGTTCTTACTTCTGCTATAAGGGTGTTAAAAGCGTTTTCTACTTTTGCCTCGAAGTTTTCAAGTCTTACTTCCAATCTCCTCTGCCCTTCTTCCAGCTTCGCTATCCTGTCTTCCATTTGTTTCTCACCTCCTTCTGTAATCTATTATATTACATAAACATTTATTTGTCAAGTAGTTTTTAAATAATTATAGATGTGTGTTATATTGAAATCTACTGTTATTTCCATCTAATTTTATCGGAAAGACCGCAGAATACTCCCTCTATAGCTGAAGGCTTAGAGGGAGATGAATGTGGATTTGCGTCGTGTATCCTGTATTATGTTCAAAGCTATAAATACAAGCTCTTTTCTGTTATAATATATAGAGGAGAAGATAAGTATGAAAAGCTCATATAAATACCGTTTAAATAAATCAATCTCTGATGTTTCGTGGGGAAAATTCTTTGAAATACTGAAATATAAAGCCCTGATAACAGGTAAAACAGTAATAGCAGTAGACCCAAAATACACAAGTCAGATATGTTCCGGCTGTGGAAATATGGTAAATAAGAGTCTATCTATGAGGACACATATTTGTCCTGTTTGTAATCTTGTAATTCCAAGAGACTATAATT
>JAKPQU010000112.1 GCA_029555925.1 Bacillota bacterium | reverse complement strand
AAACTCATAGATAAGGATATATACAAAAGATCCAAGTACTCCGCCGAAAAAACCTTCCCAGGTTTTTTTTGGAGAAAATTTAGGAGACAGTTTGTGTTTTCCGAAATTGAGCCCGAAGAAGTACGCACAAGCATCATAGGCCCATACGGAGGTTGAAGCTAAAATTCCCATAGTTCCGCCATAACCTATATGTATGTTATAGAAAATAGAAAGAAAAAAAGATATATACATTATCGCAAATACAGACGAGGTTATAAGATTTTTAGCCTCATTCTGATCCTTTGCAGTAAAAAGACTTACCGAAGCTATAAAAACAAAAGCTATAAAAAATATTATCTCAGCTTCAAATGGCAGTATTCCGGCATATTCGGTCTTCAGTGAAAAACCGTACAGAAGGCTTGCTACACCAATTACAAAAGCATAAAGCAACTTTATAAAATTATTTTTTATTTCTTTATTGGACATCTCAATAAACTCATAAGAAGCTAAAATTATTATAGTCGTAACCAGACCGAGCAAACTCTGATAAGTCAGGAATGAAAAGACCACTATCGGACCTATTATCACACCTGACAGAGTCCTGAACGCTAAATCTTTTTTGTTAACCGGCATATTATTCAACTCCCCGTCCCGCCATACCTTCTCTGCCTTTTAGAATAACTTTCCAAAGCTCTGATATACTCTTCGTAAGAAAAATCAGGCCACAGAACCTTGCTGAAGTAAAGTTCAGAATATGCAGACTGCCAGAGAAGAAAGTTGCTTATTCTCTCTTCTGCTGATGTTCTTATTATCAGATCTGGATCAGGAACATCCGCAAGGTAAAGATTCTTTGCAATATCCTCTTCTGAAATATCTTTTTTCCCGTTATTTAAAGCTTTATTAACAGCATCGGCTATTTCTTGCCTACCGCCGTAGTTAAGAGCCATTATTAACTGAAGCTTTGTGTTACCGGCACTCTTGGTTTCAATATTCCGGATAGCTTTTATCAGGGAGTCAGGTAATTCATTTATTCTTCCGGAAAACCTCATTTTTACACCTTTTGATACTATCTTACCCATTCTGCTTTCAAGATATCTTACAAAAAGATCAAAAAGATAGTTAACCTCTTCTTTCGGCCTTTTCCAGTTCTCATAAGAAAACGAGTACAGTGTAAGATATTTTATTCCTATATCTGCCGACCATTGAATAACTTCTTCCGCTACTTGAGCACCCTTTTCGTGTCCTAAGTTTCTGCTGAGCCCTTTGCCTATTGCCCAGCGTCCGTTGCCGTCCATTATTATAGCAACATGTTCAGGCAGTTTTAATCCTGTCAAGACTCCATTATCTCCTTTTCTTTTTTAGTAAACAAAAGATCACATTTATCCTCGTATTCCTTAAGTACCTTGGTTATATCTTCTTCGGCTTTTTTGGACTCATCTTCCGTTATTTTGGAGTTTTTCTGATCATCTTTTATTTTTTTCAGGTCATCTCTTCTTATATTTCTAAGAGCGATCTTTGTTTCCTCAACCTGTTCTTTAGCTTTTTTAACCCATTTTTTCCTGTCTTCACCTGTTGGCGTAGGAAAGGAGACTCTAATGACTATTCCGTCATTTATAGCATGCAATCCGATATCGGAAGCATTGATAGCTTTTTCTATCTTGGAAAGCATCGACCTGTCATATGGGGTAATGACCAGAGTCCTGTCCTCGGTAAGGTTAAGAGATCCCACCTGATTTATAGGTGAAGGGTTACCGTAAAATTCTACTTTGATATTTTCAAAGATGGTAGTAGAAGGTCTTCCTGTCCGCAACCCCTTTAACTCCTCCTCCAAGTGTTTAAATGTCTTTTCTAATTTTTCCTGAACGGTCTTTCCATAAGCTGTTTTTGCTGGCATCTAAACCCACCTCCATCATTTATGTTCATTTGAACTCAATTATATCACAATTGCCGGATTAAAAAAACATATGAATCTGATAGGCCTCTTTAGCCTTTCGAAGAAAATTATAACAGAATATACTCAATTTTTTGTCGTAACAGACGATAAATTATTGAAATAATCCAAACGGAGGTATCTACTATGGAAATAAGAGGTCTGGGATCACCCAACTCTTCTCAGTTAAAGCAAATAAAGAAGGATCCGGTAAAAGATATCAAATCATCTTCTGAAAATGATTTTTCAAAAGAGTTTGAAAAAATTACCGGAGATTCAATGAAGTATATAGAACTTTCAAGAAAGATTCCAAACGTTAGGAATCATCTCGTTCAGTCATATAAGAACTCTATCAACGAAGGCACTTACAGTATTAATATATCAGAAATAGTCAAGAAAATGCTGGGCGAGATATGAAGGAAGAAAATAAAGGCCTTGTCGATATTCTTGACAAGGAGTTTGTTTTGATTGACCGACTTATAATAAAGGTGGATTCTTTCAGGCAATCACTAATAAAAAAAGAATCTACCGAGTACATAAACTCTCTTCTGGCTGAAATTGACTTGCTCTCAAAGGAGTTTCAGGAGGCAGATATAAAAAGAGACCAGTTTGTAGCGGATATTTCATCTTGTCACAATATTCCTAATGCCATAAAAGATATTGTCGACTTTTTTTCCGTTACAGATAAGGATGTTGCCTTAAAACTTGCCGGTTTCGTAGA
>JAKPQU010000090.1 GCA_029555925.1 Bacillota bacterium | reverse complement strand
GCCGGTAGAAAATTCAATTATATTTTTAGTACGAAAACGATTAATGTAAAAACAGCCATAAGGAATTCTCGCTATGGGGTATATTTTGAGGGAAACAGGGCAAATGTTACGTAGGAATTTTTTTATCTGAGTGTTTTTGCCCATTCCCGCGAAAAGTACAATAGAATGTTTTCGGTCTAAACAGGAGGAATGTTTCTTAAGGGTAAGTCAGAAGAATAACCGCCGGTACCATGGGCGTTTTTCTTCTGCCTCTAACCTCTTCTTTAATTCTTCTATCGTGGCAAGGTAATTCTTCTGCTCATCTTCTGCCTGCTTCCATGTCTGCTGCAGCTCCTGCCGGTGAAGTTCGTTCCGGGTCTCCAGTTCTTTCCTGTGGATTTCCTCTGATTGCTTTAATTTCTCCTCTGCTTCCTTCCGGATGGTCTCACCCATGGATAGCAGATCTTCTTTTTCCTTCCGTTCCATCTCAATTTGTATAATCAGGTCTTTCTCCTTTTCCTGAATAGTCTGAAGGTCTGGCAGGGCTTTTACCTGCTCTCTGAGAAGTTCATTCTCCTGTCTGAGAGTGTCCAGGCGTTCCCGTAAAAAGAGGTTTTCTTTCTCTACAGCTCCCAGCTTATAAAGGGCCTGCTGTTCAAGAGGTTTCATTAACTGTGTGGTTTTGTTCTCAAAATACTCCTCTATAACAGTCTTTATATCTTCTTTGAAGTCTCTGACAGGTGTCTGACTCCTGTCAGGTTCCTGTCTGATATCTGTCTGACATGTGTCAGATGTGATATTAAAAACTCTTATCAGGTCTGATTTTTTTATCCTGACTCCTGCCTGACTGCTGTCTGACATCTGACTGACAATTGTCTGACAGGGTAATTTCCCCTTCTTTATGTAACGGTAAATAGTCCTTTCACATTTGCCGGTAAAGATAACAGCTTCTTTTATACTCAATAATTCATCTTCCACAGGTAAAGCCTCCCAGCTCTGGAAATAATAAAACAGGTGAATTGCTCTGTCGTATAACAAGAGTCTCTTCACCTGTTCTAACAGTATATTCCACAGAAGAAAAGAAAAATCCTCCATGTTCAAGTGCGGATTCCGCGTTTTGATTTCTATAAAATCAAGGGGTAAAAATTACCTCTTGATTATCAAAACTTCATTTTGAGGTTTTGATTTTTCCCGTTCCCCTGGGTAACGTGAGTGCAGATTCTGCGACGACCTAAATTAAATTTAGACCGTTCATCTTCATCCAATCTATCTATAACCATAGATTGACGTGAAGCCGGTTTCCGGCCTGACGTTATTTGCTAAGTGCGGAATCCGCACTTGCCAGCTCCACCGGTGAAGGTGTCCAGGGTAACAGCTCCTCACTTTTAAAGAATGGCTTCCTGTCTGTGTTTATCCTATGGGTGACGGTCCATCTGTCCGGATTAACAGACATTCGGAGAGTGTTTAAACCGGCTCATTGTCTATATTTCTTCACTGTAACGACAGCTCACCTTTTAATAAAATGCTTGGTTTTGCTTGGGTCTCATCATGAAAATACCGCATTAAACCGGCTTATACTGCCATTCGTGAGAATTGATTATATTATTCCTATGACCTGAATGCCGGTAATATAGCCTATAACCGGTCTAAAACGGCTCTGAGTGCGGTGTTTTGGAAGTATATTTTTTGCGTGAACGTGCCCGTTAATTTGGAAGATCATAGGGGTTTTGGGGGCGTTCGGGGTTTTTGTAGCTTAAACAGCAACTTTCTCAGGTAAATTAACCATATAACAAACAATATCCTTATGGATATATATGAAATAAGGATCGTACATTCTTATTCCTTTTGCTATTTGAGAAGTTTCTTTAATAATATCATCAGGTATTTCACCTTCAATATCTTTTACTTGCCCATAAAACCTTATCATCTGTTTAAATATTTTTTCCAAATGATTGATTTCTTCTTTTGTAGGGGTATGAGGATTTTTTTCATCTCCGTAGGAGTCCAGGCTGTTTATTAATTCTTCTCTTAATACTCTAATTTTTTCTTTGATTTCTTTAAGAACCATAACCAGACCTCCCTTTTTATACAGTAATTCTTTTAATCGCAATCAGAAATTTCTCCATATTCGAGACTGGCTATATCCATACCTAAAAAACCTCTATATTTATCATCTATACTTACTAATTTATTATAAATACGTTTTAATTCTTGTAATTCAGATTCTGAAGGTTTTTCTTTTCTCCTTATGTATCCAGAAATTTCAGCG
>JAKPQU010000078.1 GCA_029555925.1 Bacillota bacterium | reverse complement strand
TTTCTATAGTATTAGAAATTAAATAAGGGCTAATTTATTGTCTGTAAAACAAATTAAATAAGGCAAATTATTTTTCTTCGTAAGAGCCTGTCAGGCAGAAGCTGATAAATGGTTACGAATTTACCTGTTACGGTACTAAGGGATGAAAATTTATTAATTGTCTCTTTCCTCGCGTCACGCGTTACGCGTTACGCGTCACGATTAATATATTTGAGACATTTATTTAACTGCCATTCCTAAATAGTATGTCATTTCTAAAGGTAACCCATGAAAATGATTCTCATATAAACTGCCATAACAGTCTGATAAAGGATGAGAATCTATTCTTCCCATCACGCGTTATGCTTCCCATATAAATTCAGGCAACGATAAAATATCAAGAAACCAGAGTGAGGGTACATATTGAGCTATCTTCCATGCAGGCAGGTCTTTATCCGTATTTTTAAAGATTTTATGCAGAATTTCTTTCTTGTCATGACCTGTAACAAGAAACCATCTCTCCCGTGCAGAAGCAATAAGGGGGAAGGTGCATGTCAGCCTCTTGTCAAAAGGCGGCGGACCTTCCGTAACCATTACAAGTCTTTTTTCTTCTTTACAGGCACTGTTTCCGGGGAAGATTGATGCACTGTGTCCATCGGGGCCAACTCCCAGTATCATAAGATCTATTGCAGGTATTCCCTCTTCTGTCACAGGTAGTTCCCTTTTCATAGTTTCTTCTAAATCCAGAGCAGATTTCTCCGGATCAACATGTATATCAAGAGGAGGAAAAGTAAGAGGTTTTTCCTGAAGATACCTGAGAAATGTCTCTTCTATCATCTTCCAGTTAAAACCATTACTGTCCGGAGGAACAACCCTTTCATCTACAGGAAACATCTTTATTCTGTTCCATGTAAGTAACTCGTCAGATAGAAGATTATATAGCTTTTTCGGAGTATTTCCACCTGAAAGGGCAATAGAAAAAAAAGGATTCGCAGACAGATGAGCATTAATCTTCAATACAAGAGCGTCTTTTATAACAGAATGAATATTGTCATCTACAATAATGTGATAATTATCATAATTTTTTTTCATAATTATAATATTATATCATAAAGTTAATCAATCTAAAATGTTAAAAAATTCACATTTTATCATATAAATATATAGTATTATATATTTCAAGCATTAACTTCACTTATTTTACTCTTTAGTTTGACTTAAAAATTCCATTGAATTATAATATTTCCATAAATATTTATATCTGATTAGGCGGTATAAAATTTTATAGTTAGTTTCATAAACTATCCATAAATAATGACCTCGTAATGCGTGATGCGCAGGGATTAAACCCGTTACGCGTCACAACGACTTAAATTCTAATAAGTTATGAAATACACTATAATAATATGAGGTAAACATGAATCTTCGTAAGAAAGCCCTGTTCATAATAATAATAACATTTATCATACTCATAGGGATCCTGTATATTATATCAAGGGAATTACTATTAAGGAGTTTTTCCGACCTGGAAAAAGAATATACAAAAAAAGATTTATACAGAACTATAAATGCTATAGAACATGAAGCCTCCTCTCTGGATACTCTTCTTTCAGGCTGGGCGCCCCGGGACGATACTTACACCTTTGTTGTAAATAAAAATAAAAATTATATTCAGAGAAACCTTACAATAGACGATTTCTTAGTACAAAGAATTAATATTATAATTTTTACAGACAACTCGGGGCAGGTAGTTTACGGGAAATATGTTGATCTGGAAAACGGAAAAGAACTTGATAATAAAGACAACATTTTCGAAGAAGTAATAAAAAATTATAGATTACTGACTGAACATAAGGATACAAAAAGGCATATAAAAGGAATTATACTTATCAAAAATGGCCCCCTCATCGTTGCTTCCCAGCCCATACTGACATGTAATTACGGAGGGCCTATAAGAGGTGCTTTGATTGTTGGCCGTTATCTGAATGCGAGGGAATTGAAACTTATAGAAAATGAGGTCAAGTTACCGGTAAATATATATAATCTGAATAACAGAGACCTTCCCGTGAAAATAGTAAAAAATCTTCTTGAAGAAAAATCAGATACAGCTCAAATATTAAATAATAAAACTATTGCAGGATACACATTAATCAGGGACGTATATAAAAAACCTGTTCTCATATTAAAGATAGACGTTAAAAGGGATATATACAGACATGGTGAAGGCAGTGTAATATATTTTCTGGTCTATTTCCTTCTGACAGGTTTAATAATCAGCTTTATTACAATAATAACTTTAGATAACCTGATCATGTCAAGGTTAATAAGGCTCAACCAGACTGTAAATACAATAGGTAAAACAGGGAATCTCAGTGACAGGCTTTCCGAAACAGGAACAGATGAATTCAGCGGACTGGCACAGTCTATAAATGAAATGCTTAAATCCATTGAAGACTCACAGGAAGAATTAAATAAAGCAGTAATGAATTCTATTACGTCTCAGATTGCAGTTCTTGACAGACAGGGAATAATTACGTCTGTAAACGATGCATGGGACAGATTTTCCAGGGAAAGAAAAGGTGAAAATTCCTCTGATATTGGCGAACATTATATAAAGGTATGGGAAAGCGAAACAGGGGAGTTTTCTACCGGTAAATTAACAGCTATCGACGGAATAAGAGCAGTAATAAAAGGAGAAAGCAGGTATTTTTCCTGTGAATATCAATGTGATTTGCCTTCCAGAAAAATATGGCTTTTATTAAATGCAACACCTCTGGCAGCAAAAAAAGGCGGCACTGTAATATCCCGCATGGATATTACAGAAAGGAAACAGGCAGAAGAAAATCTCATTTTTATGGAAAAACAGCTCCGTCAGGCACAGAAACTGGAAGCTATAGGAACACTAGCAGGAGGTATAGCCCATGATTTCAATAATATCCTTTCAGCCATAATGGGTTATACAGAAATGACTCTCGTATTTCTTGTAAAGGAAGAAGGAAAGCTGAAAAACAATTTACAAAAGATATTAAAAGCCAGTAGAAGAGCGGCAGATCTTGTAAGCCAGATTCTCACCTTCAGCAGACAGAGCGAACATGAGAAACAGATTATAGAGATAAAACCTGTAATAAAAGAAGTAATAAAACTTCTCAGGGCAACATTACCTTCTACTGTTGAAATAAGACATAAAATAGATGTTTATTCAGATAAAATACTGGGAGATCCCACACAGATCCATCAGATATTAATGAACCTGTCTACCAATGCCGCCTATGCTATGAAAGATAAAGGAGGAACCCTGGAAATCATTCTCACGGAAATAGAAATAACTGAAGAAACCAGAACGTCCGATCTGCCTCCAGGTTCATATATAAAACTAACAGTAAAAGACACTGGAAAAGGTATAGAACAGAAAGATCTGGATAAAATTTTCGATCCTTTCTTTACTACAAAGCCACAGGGAGAAGGAACAGGTCTGGGACTTTCAGTAGTACACGGCATTGTAAAAAGCTATGAAGGGTCCATAGAGGTTACAAGTAAACCGGGTGAAGGAAGCACATTTAACATTTATTTACCGTCAGTAGAAGGAGGAGACAAGAAAAAGACAACAGGCGACTTAAAAATTCCTCCTTCAGGGAAAGGACATATACTGATTGTAGACGATGAAGAAGACATTGTTTACCTGACAAATCAATTACTTATTCTCCTGGGGTATGAAGTTACAGGCAAAACAAACAGCAAAGAGGCTCTAGAGATTTTCCGTCTTGAACCGGAAAAATTTACTCTTATTATAACTGATTATACAATGCCATATATGACAGGAATAGATCTTGCCAGAGAAGTGACAAAAATAAACCCCTCCTTGCCGGTAATTCTGTGTACAGGTTTTAATGACAGTATTACCCTGGACAAGGTAAGTGCTTTCGGTATAAGAGAAATTTTATTCAAACCGGTCAATCTCAATACGCTGGGAGAAACAATACACAATATATTAAAGATGAGTCGTGAGTCGTGAAGCGTGAAAAGTGAAATCTGTTACAAAAAATATTAGAGCCATTTCTTTCTTCTAAAATAAAATACCATTGATATTCCTACAATCAACATGACTGATAGAATAATAGGATAAGTTAATGGATAATCCTTTTCCGGCATGAGAATATTCATGCCATAAATACTGGCAATGAAACTCAAAGGAATAAATATTGTGGAAATAATAGTGAGGACTTTTACTATTTCATTCATTTTATTACTGTTACTGGACATATAAATCTCAAGCATGCTGCATAGCATATCCCGGAAGGTTTCTATCGTATCAATAACCTGAATGAGATTATCATATAGATCCCTCATATATATACCTGACGCTTCTTTTACAAGTGAAAATTCTTCCCTGTGCAGACTGCCTATAACTTCCCTGAGAGGCCATATGGACTTACGTAAAAAAAGTAATTCCCTCTTTAAATTATAGATCTTTCTCAGTGTATCGACAGAAGGGGTATTTATAATCTCTTCTTCCAGAAATTCAATTTCTTCACCTGTTCTATGAAGAACTGCAAAATAATTATCTACAATTGCATCCAGTAAAGCATAGGCCAGATAGCCTGCCCCCATCTTTCTGATACGTCCCTTGCCAAGCTTTATCCTTTTCCTCACAGGATCAAAAACATCTCCACAGCCTTCTTGAAAAGAAATAACAAAATTCTGGCCTACCAGTAAACTCATATGTTCTACTATGGTATCATGGTCTTTACCGTCACAGTAAATCATTTTAATAACCAGAAAAAGATAATCGCCGAAATCTTCTAGCATAGGGTGCTGGCCCGTATTTAAAATATCTTCCAGAGTAAGATCATGAAGATTAAAATGTTTCCCTATTTTTTCTATGACTTCTGCATTATTTATGCCATCTACATTTACCCATGTCACAGTAGGCTTTTTCTCATAGGGAATGTATTCTTCCATAGATTTTATTTCTTTTTCCTGGAACTGACTTTTATCATAATCAATAATAGTAATTTTTAGGTCTTCAATCTTTTTCTCCCCTAAATGAACTATTTCACCTGAAGGAAGATCCAGTTCTCTTACAACTGTTCTCACGAATTTATGCATAAAAATCACCCGGTTCGTGACGCGTAACGCGTAACGCGTGACGCGTCGCCATAACCTATTTTACTACTGTCAGTTTCTGCATTTTATCATTTTTACGTATTGCATCTACCACTTCAAGACCTTCTATTACACGGCCAAATACTGTATGAACACCGTCTAAATGAGGCTGAGGAGAATGACATATAAAGAACTGACTTCCTCCCGTATCTTTTCCAGCATGGGCCATAGAAAGTGAGCCCCTGAGATGTTTATTTGGATTTATCTCACATTTTATTTTATAACCCGGTCCGCCTGTACCTGTTCCATGGGGACAACCGCCCTGAATCATAAAATCATCTATTACCCGGTGAAAGGTGAGACCATCGTAAAAACCTTTCTCAATCAAAGTAATAAAATTCTGAACAGTACCGGGCGCATCCTGTTCAAACAGTTCGATTTTCATGGTACCTTTATCTGTTAACATTATGACATGAGGATTTTTCTGAGCCATATATAAGCCCCCCCTTTTAATATTTGTTTGTATATTTCGACAGAATCAACAAATTACCTCTTCAATAAAAATAGATAAGCGAGTGGTGAGTCGTGAATTTAAAGTGGTCTGCACCACTCACGACTCACCACTCACATCTCACAATCTAGTGGAGATAAAAAATCTCCTCTATGCTGCTGTACTGAGATCTGCGCTGTGTCCAATAATCTATAAAATCTCCCTGATTGGTTATTACCGTAATATTCTGCCAGCTATTATCAGGAGGCATAATTCTTACAACCATATCTCCTCCGTTAAAGCTCCAACTGCGACCATCAGGATAATAACTCAGTATTTTTACACCCTGCCTTGTTTTAATGTGCCACTGATGGGCAGGAACATCCCAGGAACAGTCTTCTATAAACCATATAATCTGCCAGATATTGCCTGAAGCCAGAAAGCCCTGATCCACTCCTATTCCGGAATCATTGGGAAGTCCTATAGCCATACAATGAGTAAGATTTCTGGCCAGGTTATAAAGGGATTCTTCTCTGCCAGGTTCATGATGAAGAGTTGTAACAATATTTCTCGCCAGACCAAAACCATAAGGATCTTCCAGGTCATAATCAATTGAGCTGGATAAATACTCACACAACTGATCTGCTCCTGCAGAAAATCCTACTGTAAGAAGTCCTCTGTCCTGTCTTTCATGAAGTATTCTTTCGAAGAGGTCTCCGTCATTATAATAAAGCTGTCCCAGTTGTTTATATCTCCTCAGGCCAAGAGAACTGTTTCCACCCCCCAGGACAACAACCTGTGTGTGCCAGAGCATATGGAAAAATAAATCTACATCTTCTCTTCTGAGATTATCATTCCAGTAAAATGGGAAAAAGTCCAGTCCATATTGTCTGAATCGTTCGTAATACCAGCGGAAATTTCCAAAATCCCATTCCTGACTGCCCTGGGTCTTCTGGGACATGGGAAGATGCATAAGGGTTTTATTATCCCAGCTCTGAAGTGCACGTTCTACAATAAAATCTCTGTGAATATATTCGCATCGGTCATGAGACGAATAAATTAATGCTGTTGGTCTCATATAGTCTTCCTTTCTAGTAAGTTTATTAAGCTGTCAATCAGTGAGGTGAGCATAAATTCTCGTGACGCGTAACACGTGACGGGAAGAAAAACCTTTATTACATTGCTCGGGTCAACAGGTTGGCATGCTTATAAATCTAAATAATTCTAAGCAGTAATAAGAAATCCTTCAAATGCAGGCAGAAAATTAATCAGAATAGTTACAGTTTATATCGTGACGCGTAACGCGTGACGCGAGGATACTAATTGTTCTAACACTGGTCACTGGTCACAGAACACTGCTCACAGATCAGAGACTCATCATAATCCTCTACCTTCTCATATCCAAGAAGATTGAGAATCGTTGCCGCCACATTTGAAAGACCCGGTTTTTCAATATGTCTCATAGTGTATTCTCCTTTATAAAGAGGATCAACAATAATAAAAGGTACAGGGTTAAGTGTATGAGAAGTTTTCGGAACTTTCTTACCCTTTTCAAGGGTATACATTTCGTCTGAATTACCATGATCGGCAGTAATTATCGTTATACCTCCAAGTTCTTTCATAAGGGAAAGAAGTTTTCCGACACATTCATCTACCGTTTCCACTGCAATTATAGTAGCTTCCATGTTACCTGTATGTCCCACCATATCACCGTTTGCAAAATTCAATCTTCCAAACCTGTATTTCCCTGTTTTCAATAATTCCACAGTTTTTTCGGTTATTTCTCTGGCCTTCATGGCAGGAGCTTTATCGAACTGTATTTTATCGGAAGGTATTTCCACATAGGTTTCAATGGACGAGTCTATATAACCGGAACGGTTGCCATTCCAGAAATAGGTTACATGGCCGTATTTCTGTGTTTCGGAAATAGCAAACATACTTACCCCCTGTGCGCAGAGATACTGACTTACAGTTCTCTCTATTTCAGGCGGATTAACCAGATAATTGCCTGGTATATGAAGATCCCCATCATATTCCATCATGCCTGCATACAGTACCTTCGGATAACGTTCCCTGTTAAATTCACTGAAATCAGGCTCTTCAAAGGCTCTGGAAATCTCTATGGCCCTGTCTCCTCTGAAGTTAAAAAATATGACACTATCACCGTCTTCTATGGTACCGACAGGTTTTCCGTTCTCTACAATAACAAATGAATTCATATATTGGTCTGTTATATTCGGATCTTCTTTGTAATAGGTTTTAATAGCTTCCTCTGCAGAAGAAAATGGTCTTCCATGGCCCAGCACATGGGCATCCCATCCATTTTTAACCACTTTCCAGTCGGCATTATACCTGTCCATAGTAGTTACCATTCTTCCGCCACCGGAGGCAATTCTGTAATCAACTCCGCTGTTATTCAGTAATGTAAGGAGTTCTTCCAGAGGTTTTATATATTCAAGAGCAGATTTCTCATGTACATCCCTTCCGTCCAGAAGTGGATGGATACGCACTCTTTTTACACCACTTTCAGAAGCCGTCCTGATCAGGGCAAAAAGCTGATTTATATGAGAGTGAACATTTCCGTCCGATAAGAGTCCTATAAAATGAAGGGTTCCTCCTTTAAGGGACTGTTCCATAATCTTTTTCCATATGTCTGTCTGAAAAATTCTGCCACTTTCTATAGCCATATCAACCAGTTTGGCCCCCTGGGCAAAGACCCTTCCCGCTCCGAGAGCATTATGACCTACTTCACTGTTCCCCATATCTCCGTCGGAAGGAAGACCGACTGCCCTGCCATGAGCACGGAGTTGAGTCATGAATTCACCGGAAAATAATTTATCCAGATTCGGAGTTTTTGCAAGAAAAACAGCATTACTGTCATCAGGTCTACCTATACCAACACCATCCATAATAATAAGTAATACAGGGCCCTGTCTCCCGGAAAAATGTTTTAATTTGTTCAATTCCACAATAATTCCTCCATTATTATCAAAAATTTTATGTAAATCACCCACCAATCAATTGGTGGACATCCTGTTTCTCAGACTAAAATATTTAAAATGTGACTTTTTTGCAACAGTCATAAATATTTCTTTAAATTTTAATGTAAATTTGATATAATAACAAGAGGTAATTTTATATGAAAATGATGAAGTTTTCAACTTCAATGAATGCCGGTTTTTATATCCGGTTGTGGCCGTTACGGTCGTGTCTGTTTGGAGAATATATAAAAAATTATAGTTACAACAATTCATAGACTTATCGAGTTACCTGATAATTATGAAAAAAAATAACTATACCGGA
>JAKPQU010000054.1 GCA_029555925.1 Bacillota bacterium | reverse complement strand
ATACGCAAAGTAATGTATATCTATATTTTATTTTGGAATATTTATAGGGTGGGTTATCTGTAAAAATCTAGCTAAAAGGAGTAACTCCGCATTCATCTCCCTCTAAGCCTTCAGCTATAGAGGGAGTATTCTGCGGTCTTTACGATAAAATAAAAAGCCCTGTGGAGATGCATGTTCTATGCATGTAGCTTCAGCGATTTTTCTGGATAAAGATCTGTTTTCAATAACAAGAACCTTCCAGAAATCAGCTTCTTTATTATCTTTAGAAAATTCTGAAAATCTTTCCAGTGCCCATGCAGAATGGGGGCAGGCAGTAGAATGTTTCAGTAGAAATACGGGCTTTCTATTACTGTCTTCAAGTATTTCACTGAAATCTTCATTACCGGTACAATCTTTAATCATAAAAAGACACCTCAAATTATCAAACTAAAAAACAAAGGATTCTGATCTTTCTATAAGAATATTCTTATAAATACACTTAACTCCTTCCATGTAAGTGTATTTCATAACTTATCAGAATTTAAGTTATCGTGACGGGTCACGATTTTAATTCAAGGAGAGACACATTATTTTATGAACGGGAAAGATACTTCAAAAAAGAAAAAAGCAAACATAACAGTACGTGAAATGGATATTGATGATGTAGCACATGTTTTTCATCTCGGCGAAGATTTATTTACAGCCCAGAAGGTTCCAAATCTTTATCGCACATGGGATGAATATGAAGTGCTGGCGATTTTTCAGGGGGACAGTGAATTCTGCCTCGTAGCAGAAACAGATGAAGGGGAAATAGTCGGATTTACCCTTGGTACAACTATAAGTAAAAGTCATTCTGCATGGAAATACGGGCATCTGCTCTGGCTTGGAGTATCCAGAGAATACCAGAAGCAGGGAGTGGCAGAAAAACTCTTCAACCAATTTCTGGAGCTTATGATAGAAAGCGGCGTAAGAATGCTCCTTGTGGATACAGAGGCAGATAATCGTAAAGCCATTAACTTCTTTGAAAAAATGGGATTTAAAAATCCGCAGGAACATGTTTACTTGACCCTCAATCTTGATCATCAGAGGAAAATTTTAAAGGAAAAGGAACATAGTGAAAATCAACAGGACAATATCAAGGGGAAAGGAACATATTGAGAAGTAACAGAAAAATGCTGAAGGAAAAGGAAGCTCTGGAACATGGACAGGGAAAATGTTAAAGGGAAAGAAACATATTAAAGAAAAAGAAGATATGGAAAATCAAAAAAAGGAGAGTGTAAGACGTTTTGTGTAAAGTTACTATACAATAAGGAGTTTATATGAGAATCGTGACGCGTAACGCGTGACGCGTTACGGGAGGAACAGATACTCATACATCGT
>JAKPQU010000039.1 GCA_029555925.1 Bacillota bacterium | reverse complement strand
GTATTTCATAACTTATTAGAATTTAAGTCGTCGTGACGCGTAACGCGTGACGCGTGACGGGTTTAATCCCTGCGTATCACGCATTACGCATTACGCATTACGAGGTCATTATTTATGGATAGTTATGAAACTAACTATAATTTGTTTTACAGACAATAAATTAACCACTGGTTAATTTCTAATACTATAGAAAAAACTAATTTTTCTTCTCCAGAGCCTGCCAGTCAGAAGCTTTTTATGGATACCCTTTTACCTGTTACGGTACGTAGCATTATAATTCAATAAAACATACCTGTGCTACCGTGATATTTTTTCTCCAGAGCACCAGGCAGGCAGACTACTATATTTAAAGCTAAATAGTATAAAAAAATTCATTGACTTTTAGCCCGTATTTTGTTAATGTTTCAAAAACACACCTTTAACAAGAATTGTACAGGGAAAGGATTCATATATATGGATTTCATTATCATTATTGCCGGGGAATTGAACATTAAACCTTCACAGGTAGAAAAAACGATAAACCTTCTCGATGAAGGCAACACAATACCATTTATTGCAAGATACAGAAAAGAAGTGACAGGAAATTTAAACGAAGAATTACTCAGACATATTGAAGAAAGAATTGCTTATTTACGAAACCTTCAGGAAAGGAAAGAACATATAATAAAATCCATAGAAGAACAGGGTAAAATGACTGAAGAACTCAGAGGAAAAATTGTAAAGTCCATAAAATTACAGGAACTTGAAGATCTATATCTTCCGTATAAACAGAAGAAAAACACAAGGGCCAGTATAGCAAAAGAAAAAGGCCTTACACCTGTGGCAGATCTGATTGGCGATGAAAATAAGAAAAAAGAAGATATAGATAGAGAAGCTGTAAAATATATAAATCCGGAGAAACAGGTACATACTCCAGAAGATGTTATTAACGGCGCCAAAGACATAGTAGCCGAACGAATCTCCGAAGATATAAAAGTCAGAAATTTCCTGAGAGAAACAGTGGCAAAAGAAGGGAGGGTAACTTCAACTGCATCTGACAAAGAGGCAAAAACCAATTATGAAATATATTATAACTATAACGAAGCCTTTTCTTCCATGCCTCCCCACAGAATTCTTGCCATAAACAGAGGAAACAGAGAAAAACATCTTAAGGTATCAATAGAGATAGATGAAGAAAAAATTCTTATGAAATTAAAGAATGTTTTCGGTTACAGTGGCAATACCGAATATTTTACACAGGCCCTTCAGGACGGGTTCAAGAGATTGCTATGGCCTTCCATAGAAAGGGAAATGAGAAAACAGAAGACAGAAGAAGCAGAAAAACAGGCAATAGAAGTATTTTCAAAAAATCTAAAAAGCCTCCTTCTGCTGCCGCCTGTGAAAGGGCACAGGGTTCTCGGAATAGATCCGGGATTTCGGACAGGATGTAAGATTGCTGCAGTGGATGAAACGGGGAAACTCCTGGGAACTGCTACAATATATCCCCATCCTCCTCAATCTAAAAAAGAAGATGCTAAAAAAATAGTTGCAGAATTTATAAAGGTAAATAACATCAAATTCATAGCTGTAGGCAATGGAACTGCCTGCCGTGAAACAGAAGCATTCCTTGCGGAAACAATGGATCTATTCCCTCCAGGCACGGCGTTTACCATAGTAAGTGAAGCAGGAGCTTCCGTATATTCCGCATCACCTCTTGCGAAAGAAGAATTTCCAGATCTAGATGTAAGTATAAGAGGAGCAGTGTCCATTGCAAGAAGGCTCCAGGACCCTCTGGCTGAACTTGTAAAAATAGAACCGAAAGCTATAGGTGTGGGCATGTATCAGCATGATGTGGATCAAAAAGAACTGACCAGAGTTCTCGGCCATGTCGTAGAATCTGTGGTAAATGAAGTTGGAGTCAATTTAAATACTGCATCTCCGTCACTTCTGGAATATGTTTCAGGAATGAATTCAAAGCTTGCAAAAAACATAGTTCTTTACAGGCAAAAAAAAGGTGAGTTTAAAAACAGAGAGGAATTACTAGATGTATCAGGGCTGGGAGAAAAAACCTTTACACAATGCTCAGGCTTTATGAGAATACTGGACGGAGACAACCCCCTTGACAGTACCCCCGTCCATCCGGAATCTTATGGCGCGGTAAAAGCTTTATTTCATAAACTTGGCCTTGATATTCTGGATCTGAAAACAAAATCAAAATGGAATGATATAAGAAGTTCTATTGAAAAATTATCGGTCAAAGAACTGATAAAAGAATTGAATATAGGAGAACTTACCCTTCAGGACATACTGGAAGCATTGAAAAAACCGGGAAGAGACGTAAGGGAAGATATACCGAAACCGATATTTCGGACAGATATCCTCACTATGGAACAGTTAAAACCTGGCATGACAATGAAAGGAACAGTGAGGAATGTTATAGATTTCGGAGCATTTGTGGATCTCGGCGTAAAAAGGGACGGACTCATTCATATATCACAGATGGGTGAGAGATACATAAAACATCCCCTAGAAGTTCTTTCAGTAGGACAGGTAGTAGAAGTAAAGGTTCTGGATGTAGATATTGACAGAGGAAGAATATCACTGAGTTTATTATGAGCATTACTTCGTGAGACGTGAGTAGTTAGACGTGAGTAGTGAGGTGCATGACATAGTACCGTAACATGTAAATTCGTAACCATTTATCAGCTTCTGCCTGACAGGCTCTTACGAAGAAAAATAATTTGCCTTATTTAATTTGTTTTGCAGACAATAAATTAACCACTGGTTAA
>JAKPQU010000012.1 GCA_029555925.1 Bacillota bacterium | reverse complement strand
TCTGCCATTCTTCATCTATAAGATCTGTAGCGTAATTTTTACGACACATTTTTCATCACCAATTACTAAATATGCCATAATTTCCCTGATAAATCTAGCTAAAACATACTTTCATGAAAAAAATGGCGTCAAATGGCTTTTCAGACACCCTCTAGCTGCATAACCTGCTTAAAAATATAAAATCATAATTTACATAAGTAATTTTATATGGTATAATGTTGACAGAAAATACATGTTTTAGAGAGAAAGGAGGTGATAAATATGGTAAGAAATAATAAAAAAAATGACATGTATAATTATTTATTTTCTTCATTATTTATCATCTTTATTGTATTATTGTTAGTAATTTTAAATTCCTCTGAAACATACAGAACCGTCACAGACAGAGACACCAGCAGATTAACCGACGAATACAATAAACAAATGGAAGTCATACAGGAGAAGTTAAGAGCCAATTCGGATATAGCAGACAAAAAAGTCACCTTCAGACTTACGTCAAGAGTGTTACATTCAGAGCGTTTTTCCAGTGATTTCAACTATACCGGCATGATGCCCGAGACGATAAAAGTAGAATACACAATGAACGTGAAAGATGCCATGATATTTCTTGACAATCGCTATACACAAATAAAGAAAGATAAAAACTGGTATATCACACATGACAGGATGGAGGAATATAATTTTAACCTCGCCGAAACAGTAAATGTAACAAGGGATATATGCAGAGGACTCAAGAAAGAATATCATTTACTTGCCGATGACCCATGGTTTTGATTTCTCCACCCGGGGCAACCTTATACCGCCCAGGACAGATGGATAATTATGAGGAACCATAAGCTTTTTTGTGAAATACCGGCAGGTTCCTCCCTTAGTACCGCTACAGGTAAATTAGTAACCATTTATCAGCTTCTGCCTGACAGGCTCTTACGAAGAAAAATAATTTGCCTTATTTAATTTGTTTTGCAGACAATAAATTAACCACTGGTTAATTTCTAATACTATAGAAA
>JAKPQU010000011.1 GCA_029555925.1 Bacillota bacterium | reverse complement strand
TCTGCCATTCTTCATCTATAAGATCTGTAGCGTAATTTTTACGACACATTTTTCATCACCAATTACTAAATATGCCATAATTTCCCTGATAAATCTAGCTAAAACATACTTTCATGAAAAAAATGGCGTCAAATGGCTTTTTAGACACCCTCATATAATTGTCCTAAACCAACTATAAGTAAAGAAAGTATCATTGCCACTGCAGGATGTTTACCATAAGCATATTGTGCTTCTGAATTCTCAGATGGCCTGTAATTTCTTTTTTCTGTAGATAGATGTTCTGTTATACCAGTCCCGCATTTTACACAATATAAAACCTGATCCTGATTGCATTCTCCACAACTCTGACAATACATGTTACGCCTCCTTATTATCGAATAAATTATGTAATAAATATCAGCATGATTTTCTTTCATGCTAAATCCATATAATAGACACCTGTGAATATGATTACCATGCATATTTTTCTAAAATAAAATATATTCTGATAGTAATGTAAAAAATGTAATCAGAATCTGGCAAAAAGAAAAATATTTTCTCTCTTCAGTTAAATATGGTAAAATAATAAAGAGAGAAGAATTAAAACTGAGCAGATATAAACAAAGGCAGGTGATAAATATGCCGGTTATAGAAGAGAGGGTCGATAAATTAGAGGAACTGGTCGGTAAAACTCAATTAATGGTGCAGGGATTATCCTATGAAATAAATAGATTGAGTCAGGAAATGAGAGAGTTTAAAAATGAAATCAGGCAGGAAACGAAAGAATTTAAAGCTCATACTCAGGCCACTGTAGACAGTATGAAGGAAGAAATCGGTAATCTGACTCAAAAGATGGAGCAGGATACCAGAGAAATGAAGAAAGAAAGTAACAGGCAGTGGGAGAAATTGTCCAAAAAACTTGGTACAATGGTGGAAGATATAGTTGCGCCCAATATTGAATATATCGCAGAAAAATACTTTAACTGTAAAGATTGCCTCCGTTTTATGATAAGAATAAAAGTAAACCATGCCGCAATTAAAGGAAAAAATACGGAATTTGATATTATAGCGGTATATCCTGATAAAGTAATAGTGAATGAGTGTAAATCGAATGTCAGAACTGAAGACCCGGAGAAATTCTCGGAAAAACTTAGGGAATTTTTTGATTACTTCCCGGAATATAATGGAAAAGAACTGGTCCCTTTATTTGCTTCATTTTATATTCCTGAACATGTCCTTGTAGATTTGAGCAGAAGAAAAATCTACGGCATGGCAATGAAAGAAGATACTATGGTTATTCTTAATCCTGATTTATAAAAGATATTTCTGCTTAATTACATTAAAGGGGTTAATACTCTATGAAGCATATATAGAGCCAAATGATAGAAAGAATTCATATTATACAGGGGGGATAAATATATGGATCCGGACGACAAATATGAATATTTAAAAGATAAGATCGGTAATACATTACACATATGCAGCACCCTGACAGGCGGAATAGCCGATACTGTAATATTATATGGTATATCGGGGCATATTATCCCTACCGGCAATAAAACCGGTCTGCTTTTGCTCGGAGAAGATAATTCAATACCACTCAGTGCCGGTGATGGAAGAGTCATTTATATAGAAATAAATGAACATAATCCCCTGAGTAAAGCTATTGAGGACGGGAAACTGGATGTAATGAACGGGAAACCGACTTATATATTTGGCATGATAAAAGATATACGCAATTCAGGAGATAAAACAGAGTTTTTAATTCATCCGACAAAAGGTATAAGAATTGAAAAGTAGAACAGTGCCGGAAAACTGATTGTATAATCACCTATGATCATAGGGGAAATAATTAATACATTAATCGATGGATAAAATCATAAAGAAGAAAATAATCAAACATATGGTAATAGAAAATATTTGCTGGGGAGGTTTGCCCTTTTACAGTTATGATCTTCAGGCCTATTTAAAAGAAAACCTTTCTCTGATGAACTCCGGCCCGGCTATCTCCCATGAAATCACAGGAAATTGCCGGAATTTATGGAAAAATCTTTCTCCTGAAGTAAAACTGACTTTTCAGGCAGGGCTTTTAATACCTGCAGCTATTCTGTCTTTTACCTCTGTCATGCCTCTGCCTGATCTTGATATAAAATTACTCGGTATAGGATGGCACAGATATTTTCTCTTTCACAGTGCCATGGGACTATGGATAATGAAAGAATTTTTCGATACTTACAGCGAATATGCGGAAGGTAAAGGCACAGAGAAAAAAATCTTCGGTTCCATAGGAGCAGGATGTGCCGCTGCTATAGGACTTCATCTCCTTAAAGACGGAGCCTTCGGATATTTTGAAGGAGAAAAGAGTGTAGTATTCGGCTTCCCCGGCATTTTCAAGAGAAATACCTTTATTAAAGGGACATATCTGGATGATAATCTCTGGTTACTGGCAAACAGTCTGTGGGCATTCAAGGTATCGAAGGATATATTCGTCATAGCCTTTGGAGAAGAAATTTCTGTCGTAAAGGATTTTATATATAAAAATTTCAGGTTTTAACCTTATGGATAAACAGGAAGTAAAAAGAATTCTGAATTTAATAAATGATAAAGAACCGGGCAATGACTGTCTTGATCCTGAATGGCTCGGAGCATATCTGGAAGGAAGTCTTTCCGAAAAAGAGAGAAAAAAAGTGGAAAGACATCTGGCTGATTGTAATAAGTGTCTTGATGAAATGCTTGAACTAAAGAATATTCTTAAAGAACAGGAAGAGGAAATCCCGCCTTACCTTGTATTTACCCGGGAAGAGAAGGAAAAGGAGCATTTACGGAATTTTTCCGTAAGCTGCTTCAGATGCGGAAAAGAAATTTCAGAAGGAGACAGAACCTGTCCTCACTGTAACATGAAAATAGTCATAGAAGAAGAAGAACAGAAAGAGCTATGGAGGGAAATCAATCTGTGGCTTCCGGAAATGTTAAGGAATAACAGATGGCTTGCAGGGAGCATTGTGGCTATTGCCGCTTCTTTTGCATTTCCCGGAGCACTGTTTCAATTTCTTCTTGCAGGAGGTATTATGGGGGGCATGTGGGTATTTGAAAGAGGAAAAAGGGAATTGTTAAAAGAGATAAAAGATGCCCTGGACAGAGGGGAGAGGGAAAGAGCAGAAGAACTGGCAGGAGAATTGACGGAGAAAATCAGGAATATATCTTTTTGAGAGGAGTGTAAATCGTGCAGATAGGCAGAAATTTTGTCGGAGCCATTAATAATATGAGTGATGAAGATGTTGCAGGTCTTACGGCGACACTTGAAGTCATTACATTAAAGAGAGCTATGGAAAGCTGTACACTTGATAAAATACCTGAAAAGACTCCTTTCGTTGATATTCGCCGCCTGTTAAAACTTTCTCCTGAAAAGAAGGATATGGTGGATGAAATAAACAGACATGCAGGAGAGATTAAACGCGGAAACGATTATCTGAACCTGCGGTGGGGACTGGTGGAAAAGATTGCAAAAAAAGCAGGATATAAGAAATCTGTCGGTATGGATGAAGATGAAGTGGAGGAACTTGTGTGCAGGTGCCTTACGGATATTGCAATTGATTATAAACTGGAGCCCCGTAATTTTACCAGAGAAGAACTGGTGGAACATGTTATGGAAAAACTCTTTGACGAACTTGGGAAAGAAGCACAAAAAGTTATAAAAAACATGTCTCCTGATGAGGAAGAGAAGATATTGAGAAAGATAAAAGAGGAAATATACTCACTCCCGGAAGAAAAAAGAGCACGCATATTAAAGGATTTGAATATGAATGAACTGTCTGCGGAAAGCCTGTGGAAAATGTTTAAAAGCGGGGCACTTACAGGAGGAACTCTTATGGGGGCAAAAGCATGCGGTTTCGGTCTTTACCTTGCTGCAACAACAATAATTCATGCCATATTTACAACTATTCTGGGGATTACTCTTCCTTTCTGGTTTTATACTTTTTTGACTTCTACCATTGCGCTTATATTAAATCCTGTTACTGCTCCTCTGTTAATAGCAGGTATCGGTTTCGGTATATATAAAAACCAGGAGAAAAAATTTAATAGAAAAGTTCTGGCCATATGTTTGTTTCAGATTTATGTAAATTCTATGGCCTGATGAATGAATATGGATTGTGAAAAAAACCTTCTTTCTCTATGTATTGAAGGAAAAGAACATGCCTGGGATGAGCTTTTAAAAAGATATTCCCGTGCTGTCTACAGGGTTATGAAGACCTTTGATTTAACCTGTGAAGAAGAGGCCGATATATATCAGCAGATTTTTTTCGGTCTTTATAAAGATAATTGTCGGAAACTGAAAAGTTTTCAGGGAAAATGTTCTTTCTCGACATGGATTTCTGTTGTAACAAGAAGGGAATGTCTGAATTATCTGAGAAGTAAAAAGACCAGGTTTAACCTCCTCGGAAAGTTAAAGGAAGAAAATATATCCAATCCTTATGAGCGCGTGGAAGACAGAGACCTGTTGAATAAATTATTTGAAGAACTTACTTCAAGGGAAAGACTGCTGTTAAAACTTTATTATGTAAAAGAACTATCATGCAGAGAGATTTCGGAAATCACAGGAATTACTGAAAATACTATCTATTCAATAATACACAGAAGCCTTGAAAAAATAAGGAAATATGCCTGAAGTTCTTTATTTTACAGCATAATTATGGTATAATATTTTTCTTTATTACCAACCTGTATGACTGATATCAGTCCTGCCGGTAATGAGCATCCGTCCTCGCGTCACGGGTCAGCGTCATGCGTCACGATTCTAATATAAATACTTCCGGAGGAACCCGCTTATGACTCCATTAAAAGGCATATTTAATATTTTCTCTCAATCAGATAACTTTATCGGTATTCTGAAATCTATCAGAGAAGAAAAAGGCAATATAAAAATTTACGGCGTATCGAGAGCGATAAAATTACTTCTTTTATCTGCCATTAATATTACCCTGAAAAGACCTCTTGTTTATATAGCATCAAACCAGTATCAGGTGTCTCAATTTGTCGATGAAATACGCAGTCTGGCACCGGCATTGTTTTCCAGTTTCGACGTCATATTTTTCCCCGATTACGAAGGTGTTGACGACCCCTGTACTGCAGCGGAACGATTAAAATTTTTTTCCGCCATGTTTGAAGATAAATCTGACAGTTACCCTCTGATTGTGGCGCCGGTAAAATCCTTTTTGCGGCTTCTTCCTTCTCCGAAAGAAGCGGATTTTTCCACTGTAAATATAGCTCCCGGCTCTGTGTTGCCCATAGAAAAAACTGTAAGGAAACTTCTGAATATGGGATTTAAAAAGACGGATCTCGTTGTCAGCCCGGGAGAATTTACCCAGAGAGGCGGCATAGTCGATGTGTTTCCTCCCACACTTCTGAGGCCCGTGAGGATTGAATGGTGGGGAGATGAGGTGGAAGAACTCAGGGAATTCGACCCTTCCACCCAGAGATCCCTTCAGGATATTAATTCCATGAACCTCGGCCCTGCAAGGGAGTTTATCTGCAATCTTCCATTACTGGAACAGGGGGTTGAGAGGGTTAAGAGAAGCCTCAGAGAAAGAGTGTCACAGCTAAAAAGAGAAAAAAAATATGATGAAGCAGAATTCCTGGAAGAGAAATTTTTAAATAAAACATCTGCTCTCCTGGACGGAACAGACTATTCTCTGCTCCTTGAATATCCGAATTTTTTCTTTCAAAATCTCGTGCCTGCCTGTGATTGTTTGCCGAAAAATTCCATTGTTTCCATGGATGAACCGGCACAGCTCAGAGAGGAAATATCCTCTTTTCTTTCGGGAGAAAAGGAAATGGATTTTTTCAGGAGTGAACAGGGCCTTGTACTTCCAAGAAGAGATGAAATTTATTTGAAGTGGGATGATTTTATCGATAAGCTCAATTCATTCCAGACTCTTGAATTATATATGTCAGACACTTCTTCAGAACATGAAACAGGTCATTTTGCCATGTCCTGGGAAGCTCCCGAACGGTTTAAAGGACAGATAAAATTACTTATCAGAAAAATAGATGAACTCCTTATAAACAGAAATTTTATTGTCATACTGAGCCGTTATGCCGGAAGAATTGCCGAAATGCTCACTGAAGCAGGTGTGGAAATAGGACTCGAAGAACCGGAAGAGGGAAGAGTCGTGATTTCCAGAGAACCTTTTCCTGAAGGATTCTATCTTTCTTCTGAAAAGCTTCTTGTCCTGACAGATCTTGAAATATTCGGGAAAGGCACTGTCACTGCGGAAAGAAAGCGGAAGTTTAAAAAAAGCAGTTCTTCCGCTCCTGTAAGTCTCGGTGACCTGAACACAGGTGATATTGTAGTTCATGAAGACCATGGCGTTGGCAGATATCAGGGTATAGAAAGACTTGTTGTGGAAGGAATAAGCAGGGATTTTATATCCCTTATATTTGCAAAAGAAGACAAACTTTATATACCGGTAGAGCAGCTTTACAAGATAACGAAATATATAGGAGGATCCGAGGAAACGACGAGACTGTCCCGGCTTGGAACGGCAGAATGGAAAAAAGTCAGGAGAAAAGTCGCAAAATCAGTTCAGGATATGGCAGAAGATTTAATAAAACTTTATGCCGTAAGACAGGCCGTAGAAGGTTATATATTCCCGGCAGATACGGAATGGCAGAAACAGATGGAAGATTCCTTTATCTATGAACTGACAGATGACCAGAAAAAGGTGATTACAGATGTCAAGCATGATATGGAATCAAAAAACACAATGGACAGACTTATATGCGGCGATGTTGGATACGGTAAAACTGAAGTTGCTATAAGAGCTGCTTTTAAAGCAATGGTTACGGGTAAACAGGTAATGATGCTCGTTCCTACTACAGTACTCGCACAGCAGCATTACAATACTTTCACTGACAGACTTGCCCCCTATCCTTTCACTGTAGAAATGTTGAGCCGTTTCAAGAGTCCTAAAGAACAGAAAGAAGTAGTTCAGGGGCTTAAAGACGGTACGGTGGACATGGTTATAGGAACACACAGGTTATTACAGAAGGATATAAAATTAGCCGATCCGGGCCTTCTTATAATTGATGAAGAACAGAGATTCGGCGTGGCTCATAAAGAGAAGCTGAAACAGCTCAGAGAAACAGTGGATGTACTGACTCTCACAGCAACACCCATACCGAGAACTTTATATATGTCTCTTGTAGGTGCGAGGGATATAAGTATTATAGAAACTCCGCCTGAAGACAGATTGCCTGTAAAAACCTATCTGCTTAAAAGAAGTGAAAAGATAATAAAAGAAGCCATTTCAAGGGAACTTGCAAGAGGTGGACAGATTTTCTATCTTCATAACAGGGTGGAAACCATTACTTCCGAGGCTTCCTATATAAAATCCCTTTTCCCTCAGACAAGGGTTGCCGTAGGTCACGGGCAGATGGATGAGGGAGAGCTTGAACAGATAATGCTTGATTTTGTGAGCGGTCAGTACGATATACTCATATGTACTACAATAATAGAAAGCGGTCTTGATATTCCCAATGCCAATACATTGATTGTAAACCATGCCGAACGTTTCGGACTTTCTCAGCTTTATCAGTTGCGGGGAAGAGTTGGAAGAAGTACAAAACAGGCCTATGCCTATCTCTTTTATGACCCGGACAGAACCCTTTCTGATCAGGCTTTTAAACGCCTTGAAGCCATATCTGAACTGACAGATCTCGGAAGCGGCTATCAGATTGCCATGAAGGATCTGGAAATCAGGGGCGCCGGTAATTTACTGGGGGCAGAGCAGCATGGTTTTATCTCGCAGATAGGTTTTGAACTTTACTGCCAGCTCCTTTCTGATGCAGTGGCAGAACTTAAAGGTGAAAAGAAGAGAACCCTTCCTCCTCCTGTACTGGAAATACCTGTAGACAGTTATATCCCTGATGCTTATATAAGTCATAAGAAACAGCAGCTTGCTTTTTATAAGAGACTGTCGAAAGTTTCTGCTTATAATGAACTGTCTGACATATGTTCGGAAATGGAAGACAGATTCGGAAAACTTCCGAAAGTAGTTGACAATCTCGTCAATCTGGCCAGAATAAAGATAATGGCTATGGAGAAAAAGATTGAACGCATAAAAGCAACAGGCTCCCGGATTACCTATGATTTTTATGAAAAACCCGACGTGTCAAAGAGAAAACTCAGAGATTTTTCCGAAGAAATAGAAGGTAAAGCCAGTTTTTCTTCCGATAATCAGCTGATTATTACAAAAGAAATCAGAGATCCTGAAGGGTTGCTGGAGCTTGTTGAAGAAGTACTGGTATTGTTGCTGGAGTGAGCATGAACAGTGGGCAGTGACCAGTGACCAGTGAACGGTAAAGCTGTTTTATAGTTTAAGAGTTAGAAATAACAGTTAATATTAAATTATAAATCTACTATAACTGATAACTGATAACTGATAACTGATAACTGGTCA
>JAKPQU010000590.1 GCA_029555925.1 Bacillota bacterium | reverse complement strand
GGGAGGTTCATGTTGAAGATTTTGTGTTTCAGAGGTTCGACAATAACGACATCGTTGGGGAGCAGGAAATAGGCCTTGCTTGAGAGCAGGTTCTTATCCTGCAGGTTCAGTGTGTATGTTTCTGTTCCGGTTTCTGCAGGGCGGACTACCAATACTTTATCGCGGCGGCCGTAATCGCTTACACCTCCTGCACGACCAATGGCCTCAAGAACCGTAAGATAATTGTTATAGTTAATATAAGATCCGGGAGCCTTAACTTCCCCAATTACGGTAAACTTAAAACTTAGCAGTTTACACTCAACCGTTGAGCCTTTAAACACCTGCTCTGCCTTTTCCTGAAGCAGTTTTCTTGTTTCTTCAAGAGTGAGCCCTGCTACTTTTATTTCACCAACAACTGGCAAAATAATCTTCCCCTCCTGGTTACATCATAGCCGTAAATATATCCAGTCCCCTCTGCCTGTCCTATATACGAGCCTCCGTATGTTCGTGTAGATGTGAGAAAATCGTTAATTGTTCCGTCAGGAGTCATTGCTTTAACAGTTATGTAAAGGACATCTCGGGGCTGGAGCTTGTACTCGGGAATTTCCATGGTGAAAGTTTCTGCACCCCCTGTTCCGGACAGATTATTTAGATATGCGAGTTTTTTCTGAGAGGTGCAACTGGCTAAAAACACTATCAAAAACAGAACTGAGATTGATTTTTTTAACATGTTTATGACATTTTGATATGTATGAAATTTTTTTCTTGTTATATTTATACTACTATCCGACAAAATATTAATATTTTATAATATTAACTCTCTCTGTATCATCCTCAACACTTCGTAATGAGGGGAGAAATACACTTGTATTGTCATGAAAGAAGGAAATATTCCTCATTAATTATTGCACTATTTTCGCTTTTTTTCCTAACAAATATATTTCATTCAGAAAATAAATCCCCAGGAAAAAAACCAGAGGCTCTGACGGAAATTTATACCTGTTCGAGTCAGCAGCAACTGCAAGAAAAAAATTACCTGCTAAAAAACCTGTATTAAGTAAAATAAAAAGAATAACCAATGGAGAAGGTTTAATATACTTCAATGCGCAAATTAACAGATAGATAATTGATGTTATCAATACAAAAAAAGAAAAAATAAAAATTGAAATTTTATAACCTTTAAATATAAATGCCGGTAATTTATTAAGATTTATGTTTTTTTCTGAGGTTACAACCAGAGATGTTGAACTTCTAAGGCTGTTTAATAATGAGAAAAACCGGAGCTCCATAACCTCTTTTCTGTTAATTCTTCTTAGTTCTTTGTAAAAAGTATTTAATGCTTTTGAGATTTCAGGTTCAGGCTTCAGGGGGTTTATATCAAAATATCTGCAAAGTTCTGGCAGGGCAAGCGAATAAATCATATAGCCACCATAAAGCTTCATAAGTATCTTCTCCTTTCCTGAAAACTGTAATGACCCTTTATTTGTCTCA
>JAKPQU010000546.1 GCA_029555925.1 Bacillota bacterium | reverse complement strand
ATACGGAAATCAATCAGGGGCATCCCATGGATGAGGAAAATGCAAAACTCTGGACATGCTGGAGAAAAGCCAATGTACTTGCTACATCTATGGAAGCATCTGCTATATTTATTCTTTCGTCTCTTAAAAAATTAAGAGCCGCTGAAGTAGTTGCTATTATAGGGGAAACCTATGATGAAAAGCCATTTTCCGGTGCTACTGATAAAGATGCGATAGTAGAAAAAGCCATAAAAACTGCCATAGAGGCCATTAAATTACTTCATATTAATGATAATAAAAAGATTACTTGACATAATCTAAATATATTGTATAATTAAAGGAATAAAAATGCCATAGTTTAAGTCCCTTACAGTATGTCACATATGGGAAAGGTGCTTTAACTGTGGAATATTAACTTTTCAGTGCTTTTAGATTTACTTTTTTCCTGTTTATTTAAAAAATAACAGGAGAGATAAAGTTTAGGTCCCTTGGTTATTAACTATTATCTAGTTTTTTATCATAAGGGTAATGTGTCCTGTGATAAAGAACCTTGTTATTAGGAATTATTTTATATAATTCTATTAAAAAGGTTGAGGCGTAACCTGCGGGTTATATCAGGTAAGATTATATATAAGGTCTTTTTCTGGTGTTTCACCCAATGTCATCTCCGGCAAGGAGATAAGAATACGTCGGAATTAAACTCAGGTTGCCACTTTTAATCTCTCTTATGGTTCCGGGAAAAAGAAAATCGAGCACAGGAAGTCTTAGGTATAAAAGGAGGGAGATTAAAAGTGTCCGATGACAAAGCTTTGACCTGTAAAGAATGTGGTAAAGAATTTTCTTTTACTGCAGGTGAACAGAGATTTTATGCAGAAAAGGGTTTTGAAAACGAACCAGGCCGTTGTCCTCAGTGCAGACTTGCAAAAAAGAGACGTGGCGGTAAAAAGGAACTTCATACTACAGTATGTGCAGCATGCAATGTAGAAACTCAGGTACCTTTTGAGCCCAAAGAGGGTCGTCCTGTTTATTGCAGAGAATGTTATAAAGACAGGGTTAAAAAAGCCAGTTAATATAACAGCATAATAAATAGAAAGGGCGGAATTTTTATTCCGCCTTTTTTAATTTAAAGGTATAGGAATTTTCATTAAAGCTTTAGATGAAAATTATGCAGAGGCAATTTATTTAAATAATTTAACAAACAAAAAAAGCGGGATAAAATTCCCGCTTTTTTTATTCTAAATTATATTAGAATTTATAACCGCCGAGGATCTGAAACCCATGTCTGTTAAGAGATGGAACGTATAAGGAACCAAGTAACTGGTCGGCTAATACTTCTGACTGATGAACCATTATATAGGAAGCTTCTACGATAATGTGTTTTGTATCGATACCGCCGCCGACTCTTAAAATGAAGTTTGTTTCATTGTCTCCACCGGCAATGGTGATATTGTTTCCTGCTGTATCTGTATAGGTGTAATCACTGTAATAGGAAGTAACTCCGCCGGCATGGAAGCCGAAGAAGAAATCTTTCTTTGTTGGATATATGTTGAGTCCACCCATATAATATACATTGGTTATTTTTCCGTATCCGAGTTTTCCGACATAACCGGGTTCTACTGCTGTAACGGTCTGTTCTGCATTGAATACAACGCCTATGACACCGTCAATATCTACATAGTCTGTGCTGTATGCAGTTACTGAACCTTCAAGGGTGAAGCCATTTCTTCCGGGCCATGTGCGAACTACTGGCTGTGGGTTTGCACCGAGTGTATAACTGTCAAAATCTTTATCAGGTATTATTGTGACACCGGCTTTTATTGCTATTGCTCCGGTTTTTCTTGTACCTTTATCAGATGATGTTGACTCCTGTGCCATTACTAATGTACAGAACATCAAAGAGATTACGAGAACCATGGCGATTAAGATTGCGAATTTTTTCATACTATTTTCTCCTTTTTCTTTTAAACAAATGAATATATTTTGTGATTAATGCATCTTCACTAACCGCAGATTAAATTTTAAAAGATTCACCTCCTTAATTATTCTCTATTTAAATTAAATTTCTCTAAGAATAGTTATTATATTTTCAATGTCTATTCTTTATTTCCTTCTTACTTTAAACCAAAAAATAAATTTTTTTTTATTTTTTTTTATGACTGAACTATTAATAATTTTCATTATTGAAATTATTCATTTTACTATACTTTCGCAGATTTCAGAAAAAGCCTTGAATTTATTAGATTTTATGTTTTAACTGAAGTCAATAAAATCAAAGGTTTTATAAAAAAGTGCGAAAGTATAGCATTTTAGTTAAAATTATTTATTTTAAAACTTTTGCTTCTATTCTATTCATGGTTACCCCTGTGACATCAAGTTTTAAAGAGGTTATCTTTATTAATTCATGAACCAGTTTTTCCGATGTTCCTTCATATTCCACATCTATTATTGCTATGGAATTTTCAAAGCTTCTAGGGAAAACCTTTCCTTCAAGACCGGGTATGGTATTTAAATATTCTATTACTTTATCTCTTTCCGTAAAGGAGCAGTTACCAATTATTACCTGAGTTGTCCTTCTTCCATGCTGGGCTTTTGTATATCCCAGAGGTATTTCCCATACGAGGTCTCCTGCTATTTTCTTTGATATATTTTCAAGTGCTGCCCTTCCTGCTGCATCTTTAGACAGGCTTCTTCCTTCTGCTGTAATGGTTTTTGAGAATAATAGCTGTGCCGTATCTGTTATTATAACTTTTACGTCACATATGGCATCACAGATAAACTGTGAGGTCTGTCCTGCTTTTTCTTCCGATTTGAACGTAGTTTCCACTTTGCCTGCCACTGTTACATCACAGGTAAATCTTTTCCCAAGGGTGGCAGCCGCTACCATGTCGCCGAGGACTGCTTTTTTTGCTTCATCAGTCTGCCTTATAGTATCTATAGTTCCTGAATCTATAAGGTGGAAATGGGCATTACTTAACTGGCTGTTTATCTGGCTTTCCATCGAGGATACAAGAGTGGCCTGGCCGAGATTTAACTCGGAAACAATAACCATTACCCTGGGATTGCCGAAGTCAATCCAGGAAATTTCTGCATCTATCTGGCTTTTTGATAGTTTTACCGGTTCTACCGGCGATTTTTCACTGTATGCATGACTCTGGCAACTGGCAGGAACCATAGTTTTACCGTTTTGATTTGAAAATTCTGCTTCTCCGTTTATTACTGTCAGGGTTGTCTTGAAATTTTCTTTACTGTCTTTACTTACCCTCATGGCTATTTCAGTACCTCTCACAGCACATGTAGCAGTAGGGCACTGTACTTCAAATACAGGAGTTTTACCTTCTTCTGTCGGTCTTATCTTTGACCATATGGCTCCCGTAATCATTTCTATTATACCAACCTGATTCTGTTGATTTTCTTTTTTCTTCAATGTAACAGTAGTGTTGCTGTCAAGTTTTGTCTGTGTGCCGTCGTTAAAGATAAGCATGACTTTTGAGTCGTCTAGTGTTCTTAGCTGATCTCCGAAGTAAAGATCCATACCGCTGGTGGCCTGTTCCCATTTGGAACCTCTGTTAAATTCCACTCTGTTGACTGTTGATAAAATAGAAGCAGCTTTCTCCCCTGATGAAGCCGGAAGACAGGTCAGACAAAAAATTACAAGTAAAAATATTACTGTTAGATTTTTACGTGAAACGGTCATAAAAATCTCCCTCCTCAATTATTATATTTTATATTTATGGCTTTTCATAACTTTTTTCGTGACGCGTTACGCGTGACATGTAGATACAGTTATGAAGTAAGCTATCATTTATTGAATATAATGAATTATTCTCAATATAATAAGAAAATCCTTTGTTATGAATAAAATAGACCGGAATTTTTGACAGGGATTTATGAGAAGCGTGACGCGTGACGGGATGGTACTGATTGTTCTAATAATTTGCCGGAGTTATTTTTCTTGCAATTCTTAACAGGAAAATTATATTATTTCATTAAGAACTATTGATTATAAAATTTATATAATTTATCATGATTTATATATAAGGTATTTGTTATACACAGAGAATATTCCATGGTTCATGTAAACCACGCGTCACGCGTTACGCGTTACGCGTCACGATTAAACAAAGAAAGGGTGGTCTTTATGAAAAAATACTCTATTATTTTATCAATTTTATTGATTTTTCTCATTTCTTACTTTCTGTTAGACACAAGAGAAAGCCGGGGGGGAGACGTGAGGATTCTTGCTATCTCTTCTTTTAATATTATTCCTGACAGTCCCGGTGAGAGATATGTAGGTACGGGACTCGCAGATACTGTTATTACAAAACTTTCAACAATAGAAGGACTGCGTCTTATAGAGAGAACTCAGCTTGAAAGAGCAAAGAAGAGAATCGGTCTGGGACAGGATGAAATAATTACCGAAGAGGTTGCTTTTAAGCTTGCTGATATGCTTAAAGCAGATATAGTTATGCTGGGAACCATTCAGGCTTCCAGGGATAAATTTAAAGTTTCCACAAAAACCCTTGATGTGAATACTAAAGATATTAAGGTTTTTACGAGCGATCCCATATATATGGGTGAAGGTATTAAGGGAATAGAAAATAATATAGAACCACTTAATAATGTTCAGGATCAGATAGCTAAAAATGTAACTGATATTATGGGTGTTAAATTGAGTGAAAAACAGGAAGAAGTGGTAAAGAAAGATTTTACTGCTTCCGGGCCTGCCTATATATCCTATGCAAAGGCCAGAGATTTTTATGTTAAATATACTAAAGAAGATAATGACAGAGCAATCGAATTGTTTCAGGATGCGATAACCAGGGATCCTTCTTATGCTCTTGCCTGGGCAGGACTGGGTGATGCCTTTGCCCAGAAGGCCGGCCCTTTTAAAAGCAATGAAACAGGCATTTTTGAAAAATCTATTGAAGCGAGTAATAAAGCCATTGAACTCGATCCGGCACTTCCTGAAGGCTATAAATCTCTCGCCCTTGCCTATACGTACAGGGGAGTTTATGAAAAGAATGACGGAGATATAGCTCAAGCAATAAGCAATTATACTAAAGCTCTTGAATTCAACCCCTACTATGTAGATGCTTATTTGAATCTCGGTAAGATTTATGTGTTTAAAGGAGATGTAGAGAAAGCTCTGGCAAACTGTCAGAAGGCACTTGAACTTGACCCGGGGTATTCTCATGGCCATCTGTATCTCGGTATTGTTTATATGAAACAGGAAAAACATAAGGATTCTTTAGCAGAATTCGATAGGGCAATAGAACTGGAAAATCAGACGAAAAATTCTGATAGCACTGTTGTTTTAAATGCATCTGTTCTTAAAGGTATGTCTCTCATAGTATTACAGAAATATGATGATGCTCTTACGTCTTTAAACAGAGCCCTTGAGATCAATCCTGATTACCCTGTCACACACTTTGCACTGGGTACCTTATATGCTCTTCAGAATGATAAAATAAAAGCAGAAGAAGAGATAAATATTTATCTGAAACTTGATCCGAATGGGGAATATGCGGAAAAGGCAAAAGAAATACTGGATAAGATAAAGGAATAATTTATTCGTGACGCGTCACGCGTTACGCGTCACGCGTCACGACACAAATTCCATTTCCAGAAATATTTTATACCGCTCCATATATGAATTAACAGTAATCTGTTTAAACCTTTTGCACTGTCTCTTTTATGGTGGTGAATAACTTCTATAAAGGGATAATAACATACATCATACCCTTTCCTGTGAACACGACGGCAAAAATCTACATCTTCGAAATACATATAAAATCGTTCGTCAAACATTCCGACGTCATCAACAATCTCTCTTTTCGTAAATAAAAAAGCTCCCAGTAACCAGTCTGCAGACGTTATTTCTTCATAATTCGATAAAGGTTTTATATATGCTTCCACCTTTTTTTTTGCATAAGGAAATATCTGAAAAATGTTTATTCTTTTAAATATTACGGTGATTATATCTGGAAATTTCCTGCATGACGTCTGAATTGTTCCGTCTATATTAAGTAATCTGCATCCGAGAAGTCCTGTTTTTTTATGATCATTCATATATTGAAAGAGAGGGGAAAATGAAAATTTTTCACCTGCAATAATATCAGGGTTTAAAAATAATAAGAAATCACCGGATGAATGTTTTATTCCCTGATTACATGCCGCGGCAAAACCTTTATTTTTAATATTTTCTATAACATGAATAGAAGGAAATTGTTCTTTTATTATTTCAATGGTATTATCGGTGGAATGATTGTCAATAACAATAATCTCTGAAGATATATTCTGCAATTTTTTCTCCAGACATGACAGACATTCTGCAATTACGTCTTTTGAGTTATAGGTGACTGTAATAATTGATAGTAAAATCGTGAGTCGTGAGTCGTGAGTCGTGAAAAGTGAAAAGTGAAAAGTGAATTGGGATATAACAGGTCACCGGTCACTGGTCACTGAACACCGGTCACTGGTCACCGGTCACTCCTTTCACCAGTTCTAAAACTTCTTCGACTTCTATGGATTTCATACATTTATATTCAGAATGTTTCCCCTCACAGACAGGTCTGTTATAACAGGGGTAACATATAGCATTACCTTTTGAAATGACCTTTGACCCGGGAGAATGCCATATTCTGTAATCATTTCCTCCATTTAACATAATAGCAGGTACTCCGAGAGCCCATGCGGCATGGTGGGAAAAACTGTCAAGACCGATCAATAATTTTACGGAAGAGAGTTTTCTGAAAAATTCTTCCAGATTTCCACATTGAATAACAGTATTTTTGTTTATTATGTCAGCAAATATATCTTCTATTTTATCTTTTTCCTTTTCAGAACAAAAAATCCATATGTTAAAGTTTTGCTTTACAAGGAGTTTTATAAGAATTTTCCATTTATTCCACTGCCATAGTTTGTGTTTTTGACCAGCCACAGGGTGTATGCCTATCAGGTTATTTATTCTATTATTCTCTTTTACATAAATTTCCGGTTTCCCCTGAAGGGTGCATCCCAGACTTCTGGCAATATGGTTGTTAATATCATATATATTTAACAGAGTTTTTTCTACGGGAATGGACATGGTCAGAAGGTATGTTCCTCCCTGTCTTACAAGATTTCTGAAAGGATGTCCTTTATCCCATATGACACTGATATTTCGTTCTGGTTTTATAAGGGAACCTATGAAATTTTCCCTCATGTCTCCCATGTTATTCAAACAGATATGATATCGGGATTTTCTTAACATCATTATCTGTTTCATGAGGTCAACAGATGTAAGAAAATTGAAATTTTTCTCTGTCCCTACGGGGAAATTTCCGTAATAAATATTATTCATGAAAGGATTGTTCCTGAAAATATCTTTAAATTCGGGCCTTGTAAATATATCTATCTTATAATCGGGAAAATTTTTCCCCAGAGAGTTAAGAATACCCGTTCCTATGACAGTATCTCCGAAGTTTCTGCAGAGAAGTAAAAGAATTTTCTTAATCTTCCATCAACTCCAGTTTTTTTGTCCTTATATTATTTATTATACCCAGTTTTATCAGGCTCCATCTCAATATTCTTCCTGACAGATAAAGAGGATAAAGCAATAATACGGCGGGCCAGCTGCCGAGATATTTTCTTATATAGTGAAAATAATCAAGCCAGTGTACAAATTCTACCATAGAAACCCTGTTCATGGAAATACTTTCGTAATGAATTACATGGCCATATGGTAAAAATATAACCCTGTAGCCGAGTTTTGCCGTTCTTATACATATTTCGTCATCGGTAAAAGACAGTCTGAATGTTTCATCAAAGCCACCGAGTTTATCTAAAAAATCTTTTTTAAATAACATTAAAGCCCCCTGAATGACCAGTGTTTCCACAGGGGAAGAAGGGAGACCGTTGTTGCTTTCATAATAGAGATTTTTTAAATAATTTCGTAAAAATTTTATTTTCAAAAATATATAGAAAGGAGTAAACTCTGCCAGAAAAGCAGGAATGTCTTTAAATTTTCTTCTTGTTCCCTGAAGCTTTCCGTCAGGGAAATAAAGAGGGCATGATATGATACCTGTGTCGGGATGTTTTTCCATATATTCAATCATAGGAATAAAAGGGTCTTCCACTATTTCGGTATCGGAATTAAGAGTCGCCACATATTCGCCTGAAGCGACCTTAAATCCCTGGTTATTTGCCTTTGCAAAATAACGGTTTTCCCTGTTCTTTATAATTTTGACAGAGGGAAAAAATTCTTCTACAGACAAAATTCCTCCGTCTGTAGAATTATTATCCACTACGATTATTTCACAGGAGATTTTTTCTGTGATTTGTTTCAGGGATTGTATACAGGGCACTATATGTTCTTTATCATTGTATAGAGGAATTACTATGGAAAGTTTTATTTTTTCATTCATACAGGTTATTTTATAACGTCTTCCAGTTTCTCATAAAGTTTCTGAAAGACAGGAGCATTTTTTTTGATAATATTGTAAACCTTGAGGGCAATATTCATATTATAAGTATGAGAAGTCAGATTTCTGCAATCTAAAAGTTCTAGAAATGGAGCTTCTTCTGTAATCCAGCCGTATTTATAGGCTTTTTTTATACAGTCTCTGGGAGACAGGCACTCATCGCCTTTAAACCTGAGAACCTGTTTTATGGCTTTCCAGCCGTTTTCATAGGTAAATTCAAACCTCTGTATGGTGGCATCCAGTATGATATCATCATCTTTTATATCTCTCTTTAACACTTCAGAGAGCCTGTCTATGGAAGCTTTAAATTTTTTTAATTGAATCTGTTCCGTCATAAATCAATAATCCTTCTTTTATTACAATCTCTTTAAAGTCTTCGTCTAAATTATAGAAATCCAGGAGATCTATTGTTTTTAAGGTATAAAGATTATCTAATTCTTCCTGAATAGTAAAATAAATCTGAGCCGGAATTTTTTCTTTCCATATTACGGCAATATCATAATCGGAATTTTCTCTGTTTGTATTTCTGGCACGGGAACCAAAGAGAATAATTTTACAGTCACGAAGATATTTCTCTGTAATATGTACAATATGTTCTAAAATTTCATTATAAGATAAAGGTTTTTTATCCATTTCGCCATATTATAGCATAAAACAGGACTTACGCAAAAAGTAAAAGAAATCCTGTTATTGCAAGGGCAGCAAAGTAATTCCGCCATAAAAACAAAAAACCATCGGGATTGCTTGTCGCTTCGCTCCTCGCAATGACAAAAGGCGTAACTCCTGATAAAATCTTTTAGAAAAACAGAAAGGAGCGAAGGTATTTACTGACCTGAGCATAAGCATTTAATAAACGTTTTCCTCTATGTAGCATTTATGCTTGACCTCAGTAAATGTTCTTCGCCCCTGAAGTTATCAGTCAACAGGCCTGTTACGAATTAAATTACGGGAGACCATTAATATTGTCAATCGTAATTTCATCTTCGCCCCTGAAATTATTTTTGCCGAATATTCCCGGAACAGGTGGATTGGGAATTTTATTTGTACCATCATAAATGCCTCCCCCTGTGCCTCCTGTACTGGTCTGGGTAGGAGCATAACAATCGGCATGATTGCCTTCTATAACCCCCGGCGCCGTACCGAAATTAATTTTTCCTTCAGAAGAATTATATATGCCGCCTCCACTTTCAACAGCCATATTATTTTTTATTGTTACTGCCGATGCAAGGTTGCATATTGCTTCATTATAAATTCCTCCTCCGGCATTTGCTGCATTGCTGTCTCCTGTTGACTCTCCGGATATGGATGTTCTGGATATTGTACAGTCCCCCGTTACTTTACGGCTATCAAATTCATAGTAAGCATTTGATATACCTCCGCCCTGATTTTTTGCCTGATTATATGTTATGGCACAGTCTGTAATGGTACATTTACCAATATTATGGATTCCTCCTCCGTCATATTCACGGGCATTGTTCTCTGATATTTCTGTATGTCCTGTTATGTTACATATCCCTATCTAAGGAGGATAGGCTGTGTTACATATACCGCCTCCGTAGCTATCGGCTTTATTGTTTACTATTATTGAACCGATAATATTACATGTACCTATATTTATAATGCCGCCTCCTCCGTCAAATCCTGTCGGAATATTTTCATTGGCTTTAATCTGTGACGTTTTAGTGTAAAAGTTCGAAGGGCCTGTATTATTCATCAGTATGAGTGTATGAAGGTTGCATGTTCCTTTATTTCCTATAGCTCCTCCTCCGTAAAGGGCATAATTGCCTCCTATTAAGTTTGGTGCCTGTATATCTGTGTCAGGCAGGGTCTTGAATTGATTTATACCTGTTAACTGGTTTATGTAACACCCCTCTATAGTTCCTGTTACAGTACAGGTTCCAAAATTCCCGATTCCTCCTCCAAAATACGCGGAATTTACTATTATGCTGGAGTAACTGACATTACAGGATGCACCTGTATTTACAAAAATACCTCCTCCGTAGCCCGAGGCAGGCAGATTTTTAGGTGTGTCTATAAAAGTATTTTGCATTTCTTTTTTATCATCCGATAAAGGTTTTGCTTCTATTGCATAGTTCTGGAATATGAAACAATTACTGACATTACAACTGCCTGAATCGACATTGATTCCTCCTCCGTTGATGGCCGTTTCTACAGGAGAAGTGTTAGATGCCCGTTTTTTTCTTTCTATTGAACCATTGTCATGTATCATACACTTACTTATGTTACAGTTACTTCCTGAAATTTTAATACCACTTCCTCTATCGACTCCTGTTATTTCAATACCTTCAACCGTATTATTTCCGCGCAATATAAAACCTGCGCCGGACGTTGAAGCATCTATTTTATAAAAATCGACAATACATTCATTCCGGTCATAAGGATATTTTCTTAAGATTAAATTACTTCTGAGAGTAAGGGATGTATTTGGCTCATAGTAAGGGTCAAATGGGGTGCTTGCAATAATCTCTCTGTTCTCATTGCTCAGAACTCTCAAATTGATTATTCCAACCGTATAGTCACGATTTGCTACTTCTACGCCTTTATCTATAGTTTCATAAGGTTTTGATATGGTACCGTCACCGTTCGGGTCACTTCCATTTAAATTATCTACAAAAATCTCTCTTACAGGATATGCAGTTGGCTGAGTAGCATAATCTCCGTCTTTTATTATTATAATAAGGATTTTTCCGTCTTCTCTCGTGCAGGTATAGGTTCGAAGAGACGCCTTGCCAAAGGTATAGGAAAAACTTCCTCGTGCCGGCACATCACCTGAATTGAACAGTTCAGGAACAGAGAAACTGTGAGTTACACCGTCATTATTTACAAATACCAGTGTATCACCTTTGCAAAGTGTAATAGTGGACGGGAAAAACCCGTCTGACAGTATAGAAACACCGAGAATGACACTTACGGGAAGAGTCTGTCCTGCTGTGACTGTAACATTTGTGATTCTGCTTGAGAGAACATTGCCGCTTGCATCAAGACCTGTAAATTCCAGTTGAAGATTTCCTGCCGGAAGACCTGTTATGAGTTTTGTAGTTTCACCTTTGTTGATATAATAAATAATAGGAGACGATATATTATCACCAGTTATTTTTATCTGTATTTTTACTACTTCCGGTTGAATAACCTGTGCTGACATATCTTCTCCATCTTTCGGCCATGGAATTTGTAATTCCATAGAAGCTGTTTCTGCTGCCGGTGAAATCGACTGTGGAACCACGGACGCGGGGCCTGTTCCTCCTCCGCATCCTGAAATAAAGAGACACATAATAGTAAGAATAAGGGCTGTTATTTTGAGTTTCATAAGCCTTTCCCTCCTGTGTTTAATATTACTGTGGGTGAGCATAAACTGCTCTCGTGACCCGTGACGCGTGACAGGAGGAAGACTACATGTTATGCTCAGGTCAGTAAGAATGATAGATATTATCTCATTCTCCATAAGAGCCTGAAATCCTTTTTTAGATCGGTTAATAATCGGGGACTGTAAGAAATAATCCCGATAAATTAATGGTTATTGTGTCTTCGCGTCACGCGTTACGGGTTACGCGTCACGATTCTGATATAAACCACTTATTATTTTAACTTTAAATGTGTAAAAAAAAATGTTTTTTTGTTAAAATTTGTAAAATCAATAGTTCTGTCTCATAAGATTTTTCTTGAATTTTTTCAGGATTTTTATTATAATTCAGAGACCGTAAAAAGATAAAGGAGAAAATTTAAAAAAAATGCCTTTTGAATTTAAAAAGACTAATATTCCCAATGTGGTTCTGATTAAACCGAAGATATTTAAAGATGAAAGAGGTTTTTTCATAGAAACTTATAAATATTCTGAATTCTGTAAATATGGTATAAATGAAACATTTCTTCAGGACAATCATTCCCGTTCCACAAAAGGAGTCCTCAGGGGCCTCCATTATCAGAAAAATCCTGCATCTCAGGGGAAACTTGTACGATGTACAATGGGAGAAATCTTTGATGTGGCAGTAGATATAAGAAAATCCTCTCCATTTTATGGTAAATGGGCAGGAGCAATACTTTCGGAAGAAAACAGAGAAATGCTTTATATACCGCCGGGATTTGCTCATGGTTTTCTTGTATTGAGTGATGTTGCAGAGGTTTTATATAAAACAACAGAAGAATATTCTCCTGAAAATGACAGAGGTATATTCTGGAATGATCCTGCTATAGCCATTAACTGGCCTGTAGATAATCCCGTTGTTTCCGAAAAGGATAAAAAGATGCCTCTTCTTGAAGACGCAGATAATAATTTCGTCTGGTGAATCGTGACTCGTGAGTCGTGAAGAGTAGGGGCGACCCCCTGTGGTCGCCCGGTACCGGTAAAACACGCATCACGCATCACGCATCACGCATCACGCTTTAATTTCTCCACACAGGTCTTACAGTTCCTTTTTTCCTTATAATACTTTCATAGAAATATTCAAAAGATGTACCTGTAAATTTTTCCAGTTCTTCTTTAAAAGGAAAAATTTCTCTGAAATTACCGTATTTTTTACAGGCATATTTCATGAATTGCTCCATTGTTTTACCTGAAGAACGTTTCATTTCCACATCCAGCATTTTCATTACCAGAGGCGCCTTTGTATAATGGATAAATTCTATAGAATCAGGGTTTGTCACTTCATACTGTTTCCCCAGGGGATAATCATAGTGAGGATATGTTTCCAGTGTTTTTATGTAATGCTCGTAAAGCTTTTCCCAGCCTGTTATATTATCTGCAAATTTTACTAAGTACCGCTACAGGTAAATTAGTAACCATTTATCAGCTTCTGCCTGACAGGCTCTTACGAAGAAAAATAATTTGCCTTATTTAATTTGTTTTACAGACAATAAATTAGCCCTTATTTAATTTTTAATCCTATATAAAA
>JAKPQU010000527.1 GCA_029555925.1 Bacillota bacterium | reverse complement strand
TATTCAAAATCATCTGCTTCTGCGATTTCATACCCGGAGTTTTTCAGCCATGTACCATATATATAGTCATAGGTACTGCGTAGATTTGTCAGGGGGCCCCTGTGGGTAAATACTGCATATTTCTGTGTCTGTAAAGTCCTTCCGACCATCCCTTCCGGTATATTGTCGAAATTACTTACTTCCACACAGACAAGTTCCGTAAACTCCGTATCTTCGTTAAAGTTCTTTGCATCAAATCCTGATACACATTCACAGATACCATAGGCTACATTATTATTTATCCTGTTTTTTATTTCCCCTATGACACGCATGAATTTATGCCATAACCCGGGGATTTTATTGTTTTTAAGAGTTGTCTTTCCTTCCATTCCTACAACTTTAAAAGATTCTTTAGTGATTATTTTTGGTTCCATTGTAATTCCTCCGTTTAAATGTTTGAGACCTGTTTCTGTAAGTCTCTTTTTCTTAAATAACATGGAATGCTTCTGATTTGTTCGGTACTTTGCCGGCGTAAGGCCGAACTGTTTCTTAAAAGCTCTTGTAAAGGATTCCTGTGATTCGAAGCCATATTCTACTGAAATCTCTATTATTCTCTTTTTAGATGAAACAAGGTCGTCAGATGCCAGAGAAAGTCGCCTTTCACGGATATATTCACTTACGGTATTTCCTGTTATGCCGTGGAATATACGGTGAAAATGATAGGGAGACAGACCTGCTTCCCCTGATATATCCTGAAGAGATATTTCATCTGTGAGATGTTCTTCTATGTAGTCTATGGCAGAGTGAATTATTTCCAGATAATCCATAATGTTATATCATTATACAACAGAGTTTTACAATAGTTTTGATATTTTTTGCTATTAAATTATTTAACTGATAAACCTCTGCCGACCCCCATTGTTCCATTGACTATTATCAGTTTTTTCAATGTTCTCTTCTCACTTTATTTAAGAAATCTGCTATTTCTTTATGATTCTTTAATATATAAATATTTTTTTCTATAACCCACCGGTCTTTTTTTATAATATTTTTAACGATTTCCATCCATTTATCGTCCGGTATGCTGACCCATCCCGGATTCCAGTAGAGTCTGTCCAGATGGATTACTTCCAGATTGAGTATTTTTCCCAGTCCAGAGCAAGTGTAGTTTTCCCCGAGCCGGAGCAATCGTATGAATTTGTTATGATGCCCAATCACCTACATAGAATTATTATCATTACAGGATCTATTGATGAACGTGTGTAGGGGCGCGGTAGCGCGCCCACAGGCGGGCTATCTGGAAATACACACCAGAACCGATCTCGGAGCGAGCTTGTACTGGTTTTTTTTCAGTTTTATTTCCTGCCCCTCTTCCAGGATATCCTTCGGAGACGGAAGACCAGTATCTACCACCCTGTGCCATAAATTCCCGTTTACCGGCAGAGGAAGCTCGAATACCAGTGGCCCCCAGTAGGCATTTATTGCACAGTATATGCAGTTATCATCTTCTTTATAGCCTGTTTCCTCTTTATTTCCGTCTATCATAAAGGCAATGGAATGAGATTCATAGGACCAGTCCGGCTCATAGGGGTATACTCCGTGCCAGGTAATATCGCTTATGCCGTCATCATTATGGTCATGTCCTGTAAAGAAATCCCTTCTTTTTAATGCGGGGTGGGCTTTCCTGAAAGCTATAATTTTTTTAAAGAATCTGAATATTTCTTCATGTTTTTTCAGATCTGTCCAGTCAATCCAGTTCAGTTCACTGTCCTGACAGTAGGCGTTATTATTGCCGTTATGAGTTTTAAACATTTCGTCGCCGCTCAGTATCATGGGAGTTCCCTGTGACAGCATAAGAATGGTAATGAAATTTTTGACCTGTCTTATACGGAGCTGATTTATTCTGGCATTATCCGTTTCTCCTTCCACTCCGCAGTTCCAGCTTATATTATCATTTGTGCCGTCCATATTGTCTTCTGCATTTTCAAAATTATGTTTCCAGTTGTATGATACAAGATCCCTCATTGTAAAGCCGTCATGACAGGTAATGAAATTTATGCTGTGATGGGGCCTTTTACCGCCTCTCTGATACAGGTCTGAACTTCCGCTTATTCTTGTCGCCAAAGAGCCGGCAAGAGCCGGTTCGCCCTTTATAAAAGCTCTTACATCATCCCGGTATTTACCGTTCCATTCTGCCCATCCTTCGGGGAATTCCCCTACCTTGTAAAGACCTCCTGCATCCCATCCTTCTGCAATCAATTTAACTCCCGAAAGAAGCGGGTCTTTCTGTATGTCATTTAAAATACTGAACCGCCCTATCCATGCACCTGACGGATCTCTGCCCAGTATGGTGGCAAGATCGAAACGGAAACCGTCAACATGCATTTCCACTACCCAGTAGCGAAGGCTGTCCAGTATAAGCTGTTTTACTACAGGATGGTTACAGTTTACAGTATTTCCACATCCCGAATAATTTTTATATCTGTTATCTTCATCGAGCATATAGTAAATACTGTTGTCAAGACCGCGGAAACTGCATATGGGGCCTTCCAGATTACCTTCTCCCGTATGGTTGTACACTACATCCAGTATAACCTCTATGCCTGCTCTGTGGCATGCCTTTACCATTTCTTTGAATTCCATGACCTGATTTGCAGGATCACAGCATGAAGCATACCAGTTATCAGGTGCAAAAAAGGACAGAGTGCTGTAACCCCAGTAATTTTTAAGTTTTTTTCCTGTCCTGGGATTTACCTTTATATTTTCATTCTGGTTAAATTCCTGTATAGGCATCAGTTCCAGTGTTGTAACACCGAGTTCTTTCAGATATGGTATTTTTTCAATAATCCCCCTGTATGTTCCTCTGTTATCTACCAGTGAAGAAGGATCTATTGTAAAACCTCTTACATGCATCTCATAGATGATACACTCTTCAAGAGGATAACGAAGCAGTTTGTCATCTGTCCAGTCAAAGAGATAGTCATCAATGACCACACTTTTTACTGTACTTGAAATATTATCTGTCGTGCTGAAGGAAAATTCTTTATCCGGAGATGTCTTGTCATAGGCAAAAGATGCTTCATTATCCCATTTATATTCCCCTGCTATTGATTTTGCATAAGGGTCTACGAGTAATTTATTCTGATTGAATATATGACCTTCTGCAGGGTTATATGTGCCGTATGCTCTGTAACCGTACAGCTGCCTGTGGCCGACGCCATGAATATAAATATGCCATATATCTCCTGTCCTGTTTTCCATGGGATCAAGCATAAATATCTGGGAAGGTCTGCTGTCTTCCGGACTGTCGAAAAATAAAAGTTCTACTGCTTCCGCATGCTTCGAAAATACGGCAAAATTCACTCCTTCTCTGTTTATTATATGAGCTCCAAGCGGATAGGGTCTGCCTCTTTCCGGCATAAATTTATCTTTTACCATATGTAAATCTCCTTTTTGACCGGGATTTTCAGGGTTTATATGAGAGTCGTCACGCGTTAAGCGTTACGCGTTACGGGAGGAACCAATTCTCATACTTCGTTATGACCGAACCGGTCATGATTGTGCAAAGAATTATATGTGATTTGTTATGAAATACACTATAATATATATGACATATTTTAAGAAACTTTAAATTTCTTTTTTCTTTATGTATTTTACACATCTGAAACCTGTATCTGCTTCATGACTGTTAGGATGAAGTTTATTTCTTTTATCTGTCGTACATAATGTTATATCATTTTTCCAGGATCCCCCTTTTATGACTTTATAATCACCTTTTTCCGGCCCACCGGGGTTTTTTAATACTGTAGAGGCAGAATTCCTGTAATAATAAGCAGAATACCAGTCAGAACACCATTCTTTTACATTCCCTGCCATATCCATGACACCATATACTGTTGAAGATTCAAGAAATGTATCAACCGGGGTTGTTCCTCTTCCGTCACTTATATTTATCATTTTTTTTATCCCCTCTGTTCTATCCATCTGTCTGTTATTACATTTATTTTTATCTGCTTTATGACCCCATGGATAGGGGATGCCCTCCGGCCCTCTGGCCGCTTTTTCCCATTCCGCTTCTGTAGGAAGCATTTTCCCTTTCCATTCTGCGAAGTTTTTTGCATCGAACCATGTTACGTCAATAACAGGGTGGTCCAGAGAATGTTCACTGAAATGATTTCTCCATATGCCTTTTGCTCTGTACCCTGTACTTCTTACGAATTCATCGAAATCTCTATTTGTTACAGGATATCTGTCAATATAATAAGAGTCCAGATAAACTCTGTGTTCTGGATATTCTTTTTCATCTTTCTGTCCCATAAGGGCTTCTCCTGCAGGTATAAATATCATATCTTCACTATGTTTTGAAGATATGGAACAATGTTCCGGAAAAATTACGGTAATACGCGAACCTTGATATAATCTGAGAAAATTTTCCAGTTCCTTTTTCATTTCTTCTGCAGAAGAATATCTTTCAGTAATATCAGGTCTCAGGGCTTTTTCGAGTATTCTCTCAAGTTCTTCAGGCACATCAGCTCTTACGCGTCTTACGGGAGGTATAAGGCATGGAACAGGTATCTGACCTGTAATCAGATGGTGCATTGTTGCAGCAAGGGAATAAATATCACTTTCCGGTTCATTTTTACCGGTAAACTGTTCGGGAGCAGCATAATTGGGCGTTCCTACTCTTGTCTGAGTGGAAGGTGTTTCCTGTGTTATTGCTCTTGCAATGCCAAAATCTACGAGCATAACTTTATTGTCTGATTTTCTTATCATAATATTGGAAGGTTTTAGATCTCTGTAGAGGATGGGAGGAGAAGAATTATGAAGATAGTTAATGACTTCAAGGACTTCTATGGCATAGGAAACAACTTCTTTTATATCCAGGCCGGGAGTGCCTTTTTCTGTAAGTATTGTTTCCAGGTCTGAACCGTCGACAAAATCCATTACAAGATAATATCTTCCATGTTCTGAAAAATAATCTGTTACCCTGGGAAGGCTTCCATGATGAAGTGTTCTTAATATTCTGGCTTCCTGGCGAAATTTATCAGTGAAATACTTTCTTTCTTCGGGGAGTGAGCAGTGAAGAGACATTTCCTTTACGGCACATCTGTCGCAGAAACGTTCGTCTTCTGCTTCATAAACTGCACCCATACCGCCTGATTTGACGAGTCTGATGATTTTATATCTTCTATCCAGAAAGACTCCCGGAGATAATGTACCGCTTTCTGTTATTGTAACAAGTTTCTGACCGCAATCAGAACAAAATTTTGCTTCTTCTTTATTGGGAGAACCGCAATTATTACAGAATAATAACAATTTTTACCGATAAATAGTGAATAGTAACAGTCAATCTATGTTCTGTAACCTGATATCGGTTTAAATACCAATAATCTGTTACTGGTCACTGATCACTGGTCACTGCTCACTGCTCACTTGTCACCTCTTGTTCTATTTTACTTATATATTTAATCGGTCTTCTGTCAACAAGTATGTCGTCACCTGTTTTTGCTTCTTTTATTTTTATATATCTCTGATTGAACCACTCCACACATCCTGAAATAGTCATATTATTGATAAAAACAAATTCTACTATATCATTCTCTCTGATTCTTTTATTGAAATAATTTTCCGAATGGGTTGTTTTATTGGTATGAGGTAAAACAGGTTCTTTTCTTTTAAATTCCTTTGGTTTAGGTTTTACCGGTTTTTTTTCAGGTTTTTCCTGTTTAGGGACTTCCGGTTTTTTATATGTATCTTTGAATGCAGGATTTATCCAGACTTTTGCCATAAAAATACCCCTTTATAGATTTTATATGATTTATACTAATTTCTACTTAAAATTTCTTTTCCCTTTTATAAATTTGGATGACGTCTAAAAATAATTGAAGTAAAGAGCTGTTGCGGGGTAATTGGCATTATTAAGCTATTAATAAGGAATGGCAGTTAAATAAATGTCTCAAATATATTAATCGTGACGCGTAACGCGTAACGCGTGACGCGAGGAAAGAGACAATTAATAAATTTTCATTCCTAAGTACCGCTACAGGTAAATTAGTAACCATTTATCAGCT
>JAKPQU010000064.1 GCA_029555925.1 Bacillota bacterium | reverse complement strand
GAATCGTGAAGGGTGAAGAGTGAGGGGTGAAGGGAGGATAAGTTCTCATTCTTCGCAGTTACCATCCGGTCATGTCCGTTAGTAAGAGGTAAATTCTCACTATTCACGTCTCATGCCTCACCCATTACCCATCACTCTTCTTGCTTCTCGCTATTTAACCTTATCAACTGGAATATCCAGTACAGGATATTTTTTTACATTTTCGTCATCAAAGTGCCACCATTCTGTTTTCAGGGGAACGAAGCCTTCGCTTACCATATAATCTTCAAGAATCTGTCTGTTTTTTATTACCTTTGCCGGCAGATCATAATAATCTCTTCCTGCTTTTTCCGTGAAATCATCAAATTTCGTAGGCATAGCAAGTTCTTTGCCTGTGGAATCTATAAGAGTTACATCTACTGCTGCTCCTCTGTTATGATTGGAGCCGATTTTCGGATCTGCCACAAAACCCGGTACGGGGTATATTTCCCAGAATTTATATTGAACTGAAAGAGGACGATAGGCATCCCATACTTTAAGACTGAGTCCGATTTTCTTTAATTTTTTTTGTACCCTTAAGAGTTTTTCTGCAACTTCTTCCCTTAGATACGCTCTGCTTCCCGGAGGGTAAACAGCCTGGCCTGTAAAATTATCCTTTGTAGCATATACCAGTTCTACCGCTATAGTGGGATCCAGTTTCTGGAGATCCACAAGTTTTACCTGCTCTTGTGCCTGAAGATTTAACGTAAGGAAACCTGTAAATACAAAGAATAATAACAGTAATAAAGTTTTTCTCATGAAAATTCTCCTTTCCTGATTATGGTTTGTTCAAATTAATTAAACCTCTTCACCCTTCACCCTTCACAAAAATAAATATTTTATTTTATTATTGATTAATGTCTTAAATAATTATATCATAAGCTTTATCAAATATGGTATAAATTTTGCTATATAAAAAATAATTTATACGTAAAAATATGAGGTTAAAACCTATGAATAAAAAATCATCCGGAGAATTTCTGAATGGCTTTTTAAAAACAAAGCTTTTTCTGTCAGGTGTTATTTTGACTCTTCTTCTCATATCAATTGATATCTGGTATATATGGAGTGATTATAATACTTTTTTAAGGATAATGTCAGTTACCTCCGAAGAGCTTCGGCTGCAGGAAGTTGGCCGTATTATAACAGATCTTCAGGAAAATAGCAGCAGAGCAGTTTTTATGTATTCTGTAACACATAATATAAAATGGAAAGAGGAATATAAGAATTGTGTATTTGACCTTGAAGAAAATATAAAAGAATTTATAAAATTTTCCGAAAGTAATGAAGAACTTCAACTGGAAAAATCTATGACAGAATTGAAAAAGATAGAAGAATATGCCATGAAACTTATAAATGAGAATAAAATCATAGAGGGACAGAACAGATTACTTGGGGTGGAATACATGAAAAATAAAGCTCTTTATGTTGAAGCCATACAGAAGAGTATAATGAGTACTTTACAGTATCGACTGGATAAAGGGAAACGTTCCTTCCGCAGAAAAATTTCTCAGGATGTTATCATGTCATTCATCAGCCTTATAATTCTTCTTGCTGCCTGGACTGTTGTAATCATAAGGATGAAAAAACAGTTATCTGCGTACGAGAGATCGGAAAAAGCCCTGAGGGAAAGTGAAGAGAGATACCGTGCCATAGGTGAATTAATACCTTTCGGCGTATGGGTTTTCAGCCCTTCAGGCAGTGTCATATATCTGAGTGATAGTTTTCGTAAATTACTCGGCCTGAGCCTTGAAGAGTCAAGGAAAACCGGATGGCTTGACAGGGTTCAGAAAGAAGAAGCGGAAAAGATATATTCGAAATGGAAAGAATGTGTTAAAACCAATTCTATCTGGGATAATGTTTTTCATATTAAAGATTTAGAGGGACAGGAATATGCAATTTTAAGCAGAGGTGTTCCCATACGTGATGAAGAGGGTAATATAACGTCATGGGTAGGAATTAACCTTGATATTACAGCAAGAGAAAAAATGGAAAGAGAACTCAGAAAGTCAAAAGAAGACCTTGAAAAGAGAGTGGAAGAAAGAACACTTGAACTTAAATCGGCAAATGAAAAATTAACAGATGAAATTTCTGTAAGAAAAAAAGCTGAAGAAGAACTGGACAAAAGGAAAAAAGAAGTGGAAGAAATAAACAGGGAGCTTGTAGGGAAAAATGATGAGTTGAATGAATTTGCATCCATGGTAAGTCAGGATTTACGTGAACCTCTGAGAAGGCTCATATCTACAGCCAATCAACTGCAACATAACGTACGGAGTGATTCTACAGATGTAGAATTATCATGTGTAAAATCAATTTCTTCCATAGCAAGAGGTATGGAATTATTCATCCAGGATTTGCTCACCCTCTGTAAAGCAGGTAAAGACGGTTTGAGATATGAGCTGTTTTCTCTTGATGAATGTGTTGAACAGGCTCTTTATTCTCTATCTGTGAGGATTGAAGAAACAAAAGCTCAGGTAAAGAGAGATTTATTACCCGATGTTTTCGGTGATAGAATGCTTATCACCCATTTATATCAAAATCTCATAGAAAACGCCATAAATTATGCAGACATAGATGATCCTTTAATAGAATTAACCGTTGAGAAGACAGATAGTGGACTCGTACTGGGAGTAAAAGATAACGGTACAGGTATAGAAAAAGATTATATTGATAATATCTTTAAACCGGGAAAACGAGAAAATGCCCATGAATTATACTGCAGGACAGGTGTCGGCCTCGGGATTGCCCGTAAAGCAGTTGAACAGCATGGCGGGAAAATCTGGGTCGAATCAGAAGGAAGCAGAGGGGCTCATTTCAGATTTACACTGGGATAAAATAAAGAGGAGTATATTACATGAAATACTATAAGAACATTTGGCTGTATGTAATGATAATAGGTCTGTTGTTTACCTGCAGTGTAAATGCTTCTTCACAAAAAGCGATTATAGTTTTTGATGGCCGGGCCGGTAATGATATAGATAAAAGCCAGGCTTTCCAACTGGTGAATTTACTGGGCCATTTTCAGGTTACTTCCTGTCTTGTCCCTGTTTCTCTATATGAAAAAGGCGATCTGAACAATTATGCCATAGCTTTTTTTGTAGGAACTCAGTCCGGCAACTATTCTATTCCCGGCCCTTTTCTTGCCGATGCAATTTCTTATAAAGGAAAATTTTTCTGGCTTGGAGAGAATATATCACAGCTTTTAAAAATAGACGAAACAGGGAAGTATGGCATTACATATCTTGAAAAGAATAATAAAATAACGTCGGTAGAATATAAAGGATTTAAATTAAAGAAAGGTGATCCTGTCCTTGATATAGTAAAAACTGAAAAATCGGCACAGGTTTTTGCATATGCAGAAGACGGTCGTAATAAATATCCTTATATTATTAAAAATAATAATTTCTGGTATGCAGGTGATATTCCCTATTCATTTTCGGAAGGAGCAGACAGGTATCTTGTTTTCTGCGATCTTCTTCATGATTTTCTTGGTGAGACCCATAAAGAAAAACATATGGCTCTTATAAGGATAGAAGATGTAAATCCGACTACAGATCCTGAAAAAATAAAATCCATAGCAGATTTTCTTTCTGAAGAACATATACCCTTCTGTATATCTCTTGTTCCCTTTTTTATAAAACCTGATATTGAAGAAGAAATTCCTCTCTCGAGCTGTGAAAAGCTTGTGGATGCACTGAAATATGCTGTAAGTAAAGGAGGAAATATTATACTTCACGGTGATACTCATCAGTATAAAGGGACTTCCACACTGGATTTCGAATTCTGGGATGAAGAAAACGGAAAGGCTATAAAAAACGACGCGAAGGATCTTGTGGAAAGCAAAATTAATAATGCTCTGCAGGAATGTTTTGATTGCGGGCTATATCCTCTTCTATGGGAAACTCCTCATTATGCCGCTTCATCTATCGATTATAAAACAATAGCAATGCATTTTTCTACCGTATGTGAAAGAAGAATATATATGGACAGATATGATTGCGGCCAGGCTTTCCCTTTTATTATCGATAGAGATATATATGGTCAGAAGGTTATACCTGAATATCTCGGATATATTCCGCTTATGTCAAAAAACGATCATGAAGATATAGACGGGGAAAGAAAAGAAGCAGAGAGTTTACTCCGTGACGCCCGGGGAATGCTCTGTCTCCGTGATGGTGTAGGCGGTTTCTTTATTCATCCTTTTCTGGATATAAGCCTTTTAAAAGGAATAGTAAGGGGACTGAAAGGTATGAAATATGAATTCCTTGATGTTAAAGATATGGATAATTGTGTTGTCAGCGGTGATAAAGCTATAGTTTCAGGAAAAGGAAAAATAACCCTTGATTTTGATAAAAAATTCCTCAGAGAATTTTTTATTGATGAAAAAGGGAGAATAAGAAAAGAAATCATAAGTAAATTAAAGATATCCGGAAAAATAAAAAAAGATATTACCTGCCGGCCCCGCTGGATTTACTGCGCCGATGGCATAGATGAAAAACCTGCTCCGTCTTTGACTAAATTTTTTACAGATCTTTACAATGAATATTGTTCTGCAGTAGTCAGTAAAAAGAAAACAGCTTTTATATCAATTTTATGGAACGAACAGGCCACAGGTGAAGAAAGTAAGGATCAGGAAGCTCTCTTTAAAAGTTTTGACAGTCTGGGAATAAAAATAAATAAAATCAAGTCTCTTTCGTCAATAGGCCAGGGAAATCTTTTAATTATACCCTTTACCGGTACGGCGCATCTCGGAGAACAGGATGTAAGTAAGGTTTCTGAGTTTTTAAATAACGGCGGTGTGTTGCTTTTAGATGGTTTCAGCGACCTGTCCAGATCACTTGGCTTCAATATGTCTGCTAAAATCCCTGTACATAATATAAAAGATACATATAATGTTGTTGATCTGACTCTTGATGGTGTTGTAAGCAGTGTTACACCTTCTTCTCATGATAAGGTCATATATCAGAGTGATGACGGTTTTATCCTGGGCCTTATAAGAAGTTATAAAAGAGGAGGTATCGTATTTCTATCTACCATGTATGATCCTGTGTCAGGAAACGGTTATTCCCGTTTCCCTACGTTACCTGGTATAGTACTTGATTATTTTAAATTCCTTACACCTGTATCCACACCATATCTGGAAGCATATTTTGATCCGGGATACAGGCAGTCTGAAAGTGTTGAAATTCTGGCAAAAAGGTGGAGGAAACTCGGTATAAGACGAATACATGTGGGAGCATGGCACTTTTATCCGCAATACACCTTTGATTATAAACGTCTTATAAATGTATGTCATTTTGAGGGTATTTCCGTTTATGCCTGGGTGGAACTTCCATACTTAAATAAATATTTCTGGGACAGTCATCCTGAATTTAGAGAGAAGAATTACCTTGATAAGGATATTGTTACTTCCTGGCGATATCCTCTTGCTCTTGAGGATAGTAACTGTAAAAAAGCTGTTTTTGAAGAACTGAAAAAATTATTTACCAGATATAATTTTGACGGAGTAAATCTGGCAGAACTTTATTTTGAAGGAGAAGGATTTAAAAAACCTGAGACGTTCAGTCCTTTTCACAGGTCGGCACAAAATATGTTTAAAAATCAATATGGTTTTGATATGAAGGACCTGTTCAGAGAGAAATCAAAATATTTCTGGAAAAAAAATCCCGGTGCTATTGAGAAATTTTTGAAATTCAGAACAGAGCTTAATCTGGCCCTTCACAGGGAATTGCTCGGATTTTTAACTGAAATAAGGAGCGGTAAAGGTAAAGATTTTGAGATTGTCCTTACTGTTGTGGACAGTATAATAAGTAAGGATACAGGTAGTAACTGGGCTGTTGATTCGAAACAGCTTGCTCTGCTGTACCGGGATTTTCCTGTTACTATTTTAATAGAAGACCCTGAAAGAGAATGGAATAAACCGCCTGAAAGATATGAAGAATTGAAAAAAGCATATCTTTCACTCGGAATACCTTCATCAAAGCTGGCAATAGATATAAACGTAGTTAACTGCCATGAGGGGAATAAACATTTTGCCTCCACGATTCAGACAGGTTCCGAGCTTTTTGAGATATTGAGATATGCTTCGGCAGGCGGTAACAGAGTTGTAGTATATGGCGAACACAGCATACCGGAATATGACCTTCCTTTTGTTGCAAGTGCTCTTGAACTTCCACCTGGAATGGTGGTGCCTTCTTCGGAAACAGATTTACTGAAACCGGTACAGGTGTTATGGTCAAACGGAAATATCAGCAAACTTGCAGAAAGAGACGGCAGTGCTTATATTACCTATACATGTCCCGGTAAATGTTATATGGCAATAAATAAAAAACCTTCATGTATCATTATTGACGGGAAAAAAGTAAAGCTGGAAACCCATCTTGGAGAAGGGGAATGGATTGTCTATCTGCCGGAAGGAACTCATAATGTTTCTATTATTGGAGAAGGACGTATTCAGTTCAGTATAGAAGCCTCATCTTATTTTGAATCCAGATTTATAGTCATATTCGGTATAATTTCATCTTCCATATTAGTGTTACTTTATTTGATCAATCGTATAAGAAGGAGTATATTAGGTGCTTGAAATTGTTATAGAAAGTCTTTTTATTATTTCAGTAGGTCTTATATGGTTTATGATTGCCTATCAGCTTCTTCTTACAATCTTCGGATTTTTTCACTTTCTTTCTTCTGAAAAAGAAAAAAAGAAGATAGATGTAATGTTAAAAGAAGGGAAAATAGATCTTCCTTTTGTCTCCATATTAGTTCCTGCCCATAATGAGGAAAAGGTTATAGAAGATACTGTAAGACATATTCTATCTCTTGATTATCCTCATGATAAAATGGAACTTTTAGTCGCCAATGATTCTTCCACAGATAAAACAGGAGATATACTGGACAGATTAAAAGAGGAATATAAGGGATTATTACAGGTATTTAATGTCCCTCCGGGAGAAGGAGGGAAAGGGAAATCTCATGTTCTTAATCTGGCGGTAAAGCATGTAAAAGGAGATGTTATTGCTGTTTATGATGCAGATAACCAGCCGGAACCTGATGCCATGAAATATATAGCTGCCAACCTTGTCATTTATCCCTATCTCGGAGCGGCAGAAGGTATGTTCAGATGTAAAAATAAAATGACCAACATCCTCACACGTTTTATAAATATAGAAGGAGTTGCTTTTCAGTGGATAGTGCAGTCCGGGAGATGGAAATTGCTGAGACTTTCCAGCCTTCCCGGCACAAATTTCGTAATGAAGAGAGATATACTGGACACTATCGGAGGGTGGGATGAAAAAGCCCTTACCGAGGATTCAGAACTTTCCGTAAGGATTTATCAGGCAGGGAAACGTATAAAATTTGTGCCTTATTCTGTAAGCTGGGAGCAGGAACCTCCCAGGCTGGATACATGGTTTCGTCAGAGGACCAGATGGGTAAGAGGGAATAATTATGTGCTCTGGAAGTTTTTAAAAGAAATATTCCGTTTTAAATCAAAGGCAATGGCTGTGGAAATGCTTTATAATCTTTCCCTTTACTATATATTCTTCTTTGCTGTTATATTTTCCGATGTGATTTTTCTTCTGGGCCTGGCTGATATATGGCATATAACGCTTCTCGGGCCATTTTCCGAAGTCTGGCTTATGGGATATATACTTTTTATCCTGGAAGTTTTCCTGGGGTTATCTTTACAGAAAGAAGACAGCCTCTTAAATTTTGTTTTTGTTATAGTTTCTTATTTTACCTACTGTCAATGCTGGCTTTTTGTTGTATTTGTCGCTATATGGCAGGATTTCATAGGGGCCGCCCAGGTATGGCAGAAAACAGAAAGATTTTAACTGACTATACTTTTGCAGGATTTTGAAAAAACGTTACCCGTAAGGGCATACACCTGTGAGCTCCTGTAAGGTGGCATAAGGTTTTGTGAAAAAATGCAAATGTATAGTAACTGAAAGACTCATGAGTTCTCCCTCTATATCGCGTAGTATGACGTAGCGATTATAGGGAGATGAATGAGAGATTATTGCAGTATGGGAGAAGATACTATTTTCATTTTGCCGTCTTCATAGACTGTATAGCCTGCATATGGTTTCCCACTACTATCAAAAAGATCTTTTTCTTCGATATTTTTTACCGAAGGATCTACAAATTTTATTTTTCCTCCTTTTATAAGATTTTTCAGATGATTTCTGGTGTTTTCTATATTATCTCTGTCTAAGGCTCTGGAAGAAAGGGAACATACTTCTCCTCTGGTATCGGACATAATATTTATTCCCACAGTTATCTCTATCACGGCTCCGTCAAATATACCATATTCACTCCCTCTGAGAGGCACTTCCTCTGTATAAGTAAGATCAGTTACGGTACTTCCATCTTTGTATTCCTCTGTTTTTTCTATCTTTAAGGGAATATCTCCGGAAATTCCCGTTAATTCTCTGTTTCTGTCAATAAAAGCTAATATACTTGTCCTGTCCGACGGGTTTATAAATTTACTGCCTCTTATCTCCTGCGGTGTCTCTTTATTTTCAAGAAGAATCCATCTTTTTTCAAAAACATCTTTGAGTATATTTTTATATGCCCCTTTTTCTTCCATTTGATCCACTTTAATCATTGCCTGTGCGACGTCCTTATAAGTAGCCTCGCTGGGAGGACAGATGTCTATAGCTTTCATAAACAGTTTCCCGCATGTATTGCTCATTTTCTTGAGAGCTTCCTTCTGCCCCATGCCCTGTGATACATATTGATTAAACACCTTCTCCATAATATCATAGAAGGTTCCTACAAAGAGCTGACCGAAAACATGGGCTTCACCTGTAAGTTCATCTTCTTGCTGCATCTGGGGCAATAAATAGGGATTACTGTAAGTATAGCTGTTTATGGCGCTCCTTATAAAAGGTTTTCCCATGACACTCTGCCCGAACTGTTCTCCTATACGGGAGAGAAGATTTTCCTTCCGAAAATCTCCACCTGTTTCTTTAAGAAATAATTCGCATACCTTATCTTCCTGAAGAGAAGCCAGCATACTGATTATATCGCCGAATGCTTCATGTATGGCTTCTGTTTCAATATTCCATTTCAAAAAATTCGGTTTCATACCGTCCAGAATGGCATGGCCTGTCTCATGGGAACCTATATCAAAAGATTTCCCTGTATGTATGGTCTGGCCGGTTTTTTTATCTTTAAAATGGAAGAAATTAAGAGTGCCGTCTTTTTTATTATAATAAGCATTTTTCATTTCTCCCTTATCGGGATGAATGATTATCTTTTCTCTGCCAAAAGACCATTGGATCTTTTTACCGAGAAATTTTTCTGCCATATTTATAACTTTATCTACTGAAACAAAGGTCTGAACATTTATAAATTCTGCTTCTTCCGGAGAATAAATAAGATTTCCGTCTTCTTTTGGCTTAACATCACCGTCTGTATCTATTCTGTCATTATCAGGGCCGGGTGTAATATTATTACCGGCTATTTTAGACAGAACCGGTTCGGTGACAGAAGGATCCTGGGGATAATAACTGACCCCTATATCTTTCCTTGAACCTATTGATACAGTGTCTTTTAAAGAATTTTTGCTTGTTTTTATTCCTGGTCTTTCACGATGAGAGGAAATAGTATTAATCTTTGATTCTATTTTCATAAATTATAAATTCTCCTTTTAAAGATAAGATGGCATTATGATTATATCAAATTTCGTCACTATCTGCTATAGAAGGAATTAATTTTATAAAATTTCAAATTATTTTTTTATAAAAGGGAATAAATTTTTAAATGCTTCGACTAACAGTGTGTCAGAAATAAAACAGGGTAAAAAGAAATTATCCGGATATTCCCCTATATCGTAACGCGTTACGAGAAATTGATAAAATCACTTCAAAGCTAAATTTATAAAAAATTAAGGAGGAATTTAACATGTTTAAACACAGTTTAATATTATGGACACTTATAATGACATTTTTCTCTATACTTGTATTTCAGGTTTACAGTAATAAAATATCTATTGCATCAACCCCCCAGGTAACACCTGTGGTAGCAACACCTGCTCCCGATATATTTGAACCGACTCAGGTTCCTCAGAGACCGGTTCCGACTTTATCACCGGAAGAACTGAAAAAATATGAAGCCTATAGTCAGGTAATAAATAATACTGCCGGAATGGTAAATAATGGTCAGGCCAGACAGCTTGTGCAGAAATACGGCCTGAATATTCAGAATGTTACATGGGAAGACACAGGACGATACAAGGGATCATCCGTGGGGCCCAATATAAGTGATATGACCATACAGGTTCAGCAGATGTACCCGGGAAGCCAGAATTATAGCTCCACATATATGCCTGTCATAAGATATGACAATTTCTCTGATAAAACTGCAGATATTTCGCCCGATCAATTTTATCTGCTCGCAGGAAATGAAAAAGGTAAATCATTGAAACCTGTTTCGCTGAAAGAATTCCTTAAAGATATAACTAAATACCTCCATAATCCGGAAGGATGGAAAAATCAGAATAAGTCACTTCTTGCAAAGAGAGACAGTCACGTTCTCGTAAGTGCCCAGGCATGTTTCCTTCCTGTGCCGAAAGACGGAAAAGCAAAGTTTAATCCATTCCTTTTCAACTATCAGTCCTATGGAAATGATCCGGCTGTTCTTACCATACTTGCCACAAGAGAAGGCACAAGCGTGTCAACAGGAGGACGGTGCATATTCTTCAATCAGAACGGACAGAGAGCAGCTTTCACAGGTCAGAGAATCAGTGATTTTATGGAAGAAGTAAAAGAAGGACAGAGTGATGGAAACAGCCCTGTTCAGGCAAACGGTGAGAGCGGACTGAATGTAGTTCTCCTCATACAGGTGCCTCTAAAACAGAAGCATGTTCAGAGATATAATACAGGTTTTAGCTCTAATAAATCTGTCCAGTACTGTGACAGTGTATGTGAATCGGCAAAAAGCGATGTGGAAGAAGCAGTCATAGGGCACGGCGAACTGGAAGGACCCTATACTGAAATTGCAAATCTGGATATAGAAAGAGATGAAAGATTTCCTATACGTGTAACGGTACAGTATTATAAAGCTACAAGTAACGGAGTTTTATCGGAAGAAGATATAAAAGACATAAGAACACAGATCGATAAAACCTATTCACAGGCAGATTATGTGGGAAGCCTTGTTACAGAAGGTTATACGGAAAGACCGACAGAATATACGGGAGTAAAAGGAGAACCTTACGGGTGGTGGCATTATTATAACAGAAAAAGTAAATAGTGAATGGTGAGTGGTGAGCAGTGAGTGGGAATAGCATTCACTGCTCACTTTTTTTCCATGATTTGTAACGATCCAGAAAAAATAAAGCAATCATTGATATAATTCCTGTAACCAGTAAAAACCTTTTCACTGTACCGGGATCATAGTAAAAATTAACTTTATGATTACCCTCTGAAATTTTCACACCCGTAAAATATGGAGATACCTGGATTTTATCCGATTCTTTACCGTCTACCGTAACATGCCAGTTCGGATGGTATGTCATTTTACTGAAGTGAGTAGTGAAAAGTGAAAAGCCAGAAAACCTTATCTACTGAGGTAAGCATAAATAATACATATACGCTCTCGTGACGCGTAACGCGTAACGCGTGACGGGTTTTAATCCCTGCGCATCACACATTACGCATTACGCATTACGAGGTCATTATTTATGGATAGTTATGAAACTAACTATAATTATAGATTATTATGAAACTAACTATAATTTCATAATCTTCAGAAAAAATCCTTCAGAAAATAAAAAAAGAGAGATTAAATCTCTCTTTTTTTTATCAAACCTTATCCGGCTTTAGAACATACTCTGCATTAATCCGCCGCCCATTGCTCCGGCACCGGCCACTGCGCCTGCTCCAAGGAAACCGCCAATATTACCTGCTGCTGCGAATGCAAAGGAACCACCGCCACCTGCTCCGGCCATTGCACCGACTCCGCCCATTCCACCCATTTCGAATGGAGGTTTTCCCATACCGGGGCAACATCCGCCGCCACCCATCTGCTGCATCATCTGCATCATTTTATGCATCATTTTATGCAGCTTTTTCATCATTTTATGCTTCATTCCGTGAGGTCCGTGAGGTCCGTGAGGCCCGTGAGGTCCGCCGGGGCCTCCCATCTGGCCCATACCGCCCTGCATTCCCTGATCTCCGCCGAAATAATTATTAATTATTGTTGTATTACTTTGCTTGTTTCCTATTCCTATTCCCATAATTCACTCATCCTTTCAATGAAAGTTTTTATTAAATCTGAGGTTAATTTCTTTTACACCATAGATATCACGACAAAGTATAAAATGTAAAGGGGTATAAAAAAAAAAGAGAGAAAAAATTCTCTCTTTTTTATTCAGATATATTTATTTAATTAGAAGCCAAATCCGGGTAACTGGGCACTGATACCAATACCACCGGAAATTCCGAGACCACCGCCGCCAATACCTATACCAAGGCTACCAGAAATTCCGAGACCACCGCCGCCAATACCGAGGAAGCCACCCAGGGATCCGCCTAACTGATTACTAAATCCGCCTGCTCCTGCCATTGCGAATGCTCCGTCACCACCTGCTCCTGCCATTGCAAACGCTCCTGCTCCACCCATACCATTCATTCCACCCATACCCTGCATACCACCCATACCAAACGGGTCATGCATCATAGGCTGACACTGGCCACCTCCCATCATCTGCATCATCTGCATCATCATCTGCATCATCTGCATCATCATCTGCTGTGGGCCACCCATCTGCCCCATACCCATCTGACCCGGGAATCCTCCCATCTGCTGCATCTGATTGCCACCGTAATAATTATTAACTACTGTAGTATTAGATTTCTGATTTCCTATTCCTATTCCCATTTTTCACTCATCCTTTCGATATTTATTTATAGTTCATCTGATGTTGAATTCTTTATTTCATTAAATATCACGACAAATCCTGAAAAGTAAATAGTAAAATAAAAAAAGAGAGAAAAATTTCTTTTTCCCTCTTCTTTAATCTAAACTCCAGAGTTTAGAACATACCGGGCATTCCGCCGCCCATCATCATAGGATTCTGCATTCCGCCGCCCTGCATACCGCCCTGCATCATTCCAAGGAAGCCACCTATCATACCGCCGAGCTGTGCACCCATAGGCCCGCCTGTCATACCGCCCATCATGGAGCCCATCATGGAACCCATCATACCGCCCATCAAGGCACCCATAGGATTTGCTCCGCCCATACCGCCCTGCATCGGGTTCATCCCTCCCATCATAGGATTCATTCCCTGCTGCTGCATGGGACAACACTGGCCGCCTCCCAGTTGCTGCATCATCTGCATCATCTGCATCATCATCTGCATCATCTGCATCATCATCTGCTGTGGGCCACCCATCTGGCCTCCACCCATTGGCCCCATCTGCTGCATCTGATTGCCACCATAATAATTATTAACAATTGTAGTATTCTGTTTTGAATTTCCAATTCCTAAACCCATAATTCACTCATCCTTCCTTATAATTAATTTTTTATATTTTCTGGCTGAAGTTATATATTTATTTCTCTTATAAAACTATATCACGACATTTTTAAAAATGTAAATAGGGTTTAAAAATTTTTTTTTAGTGGTACTATATAAATATCTATAAAGAGGATGGTTGATTGTTATGCTGCATTTTTTTATGAGCCACAATATATGCATCAATCATACCGTAAAAATAAAAAAATAAAAAAGCAATTACAAGACCTATTACAAGAGGAATAGAAATAGACGGTGTAGTTAACGGTTCAGGGGCATTATTAAAACTATTCCATATCATATCAAAATTTCTTGTAAAAAATAAAATAATATGTGTTACAAGGGCTATTAAAGGGCCCAATGTGCCGACCAGGAAAATAATACCTTTAAAAATCTGTCCGTTTACAAACTGTCCCATACCTGGCAGTATAAAAGCAGACATAAGAAGAACACTCAGAGGTTTTTTGTAAAATTTTTCACCGGCCATATATATCCAGCTTTCACGAATCATTTATTATAATCAGAGGCATATAATCGGAAGAATCTACGAGCTTATAAATTCATCCCATCCGGTTTCCTGTGAAATATCAAGTTCTTTATATTTCTTACTGATTTTCATTGAATGCTCCGGCAGTAACATAGAAAGTCCATGAGAGTTGCCATATTCTTCCCCTGTAGTTTCATTTGCCACAATAGCTTTAGAAAGGCAATTCTGAATCTGCGTGGCAGATTCAGCAAGTTCTTTATTCCGAATTTCTTCACTAGATAAAATTCTCTCTGCAAAATTATATAAATCAATAAAGTTATCAGCTTCGACAGGCATATATTTAGTAATTTTATTCATTATACCATTTTTATCCAGATGGAAATGCTGTGTCTCACTGACCAGTGATTTCATAACACTGTCCGGAATATTTGCATCTGAAAGCTTCCGGGAAAAATCATCCAGAACTTTACCAAAATCCTTCATTTCTTTAAGATCTATGGCAGACATAGTAGGAGTAAAATTAAGATTATAATTATCTTTACATTGTTCAACGATCTTCTTTGCAACATCCAGAGAAGACATAGAAGGACTATCTTTTAAAGAAGCGGCTATTCTGTCAACAGGTATTGTATAACCTGCTTCTACTTCCTGAGACGCCACCATTATATCTGCAGTATCTTTTAACTGATAGGCCACTTCGGCATTGCCCATAAGACAGGCATCTAGAACCAGTATATCCGGCTTAACACCTGTATTTTCCTGAGATTTTTTCATAGTTTTTTCCAGATCAGGAACAGACATGATCCCATCTTTATCAGCGAGTATGCCGCCGGGGCCAGAACCATGCCCCTGAATTACTACCATATAATGTTTGGCAGGATAATTTTTAATACCCCAGTCAAGAAATTCCCTTAAGGTTTCAGGATTACTCATAGGAACATTCTCAAGTTTCTCTGTAACCTCTGACTTTACATCTACAGTATCGGAAATTATACTTGAAATAGAGTTATAAGGAGACCCTTCTATAGCTCTATGTAAAAATCTGGCTTTATCTATAATTCCGTCAGATACAAGACCTCTTTCTTTTCCTTCTTTCAATGCGTCACCGGCCATCTTGCAGAAGAGCTTTGTGCGCCATGGAATATTAAGGGCCTGAAATTCTTTGGATCTGAGTTTCTGATGGTCAGGATTTTTCGTTACATAGTATCTCCGAACACCGCTCCAGTCGCCTGAAATAAGATCAAGGAGAGGCTTTTTGGGCCTTGATACCTGGGCTACAAGATTTATATGTTCATCGGAACCAGTTTTTTCAAGATCTCTCAACTTTCCGAGAGACAGACGGGACAGGTTGCTGTTACCGTCCAGATAAAACAATACTGTCCACTCTTTTTCCTTACCGGAAGAAATACTCACAGTGTCCTGTGGTTCAGAAAAAGAATCACTTTTTTGTATTTTTTTAGGAGTACTATTTCTTAATTTAATTGCATCTGTTCTGTTATCTATTTTCATAATAATCTCTCATAACTCATAATATATAACTCCTGCCAGGGAACTCCATTATATTTTAACAGAAATATTCAGACAAAGTAAGAAGATTTTTGTTAACATTATGTAAACATTTAGAAAAAATCAACAGGCTACTACCCTCCGGCGGCTCTCTGCATGGATTCAAAGATAAGAAGATTTTTATAACTTTCTTCAAAAACATTCACAGCCCTGTATAACTGTGATGCATCACCGCTTTCAAGGATCTGCAGAACTATATTATACCCTTCCATCTGTAATTCTATAACCTTTAAAAATATACTGTGTAAATCCATTAAAGAAGGAGGAACTATTACCAGTTTGACCTGACCTGTTAATGCCAGGGTACGGTCCCTGAGTTTTTTAAATGTCTCCCTGCTGTTCTTCATCATAACAGGATTGAATCTCATCGAAGACGGAGCCATTCTGTGCTGCAGGCTTGCTTTTTCTCCAAGATAGGCACCAAACTGTTCCGGCACAGCATTAAATTCTACGACAATACTGCTTTTACCCTGAATGGTCTGAAGGGCATTCGATGTTTCCATTCTTATTTCAACAAACTGCGCAAATATGTCTGAAAGTGATAAAAAATATAATTTGTCCACTCTATATACATTATCCTTTCTAAAGATTATATAAATCGTAACGCGTGATGCGTGACGGGTGGTTCGTGATGCGTGATGCGTGATAATCGTGACGCGTAACGCGTGACACGTGACGGGTAAGCATCCATTTCACTTTTCACGACTCACGACTCACATATAAACTATATATTATTCCTTCTTAAACTCTGAAATAATTCTTTCTTTCAGTTTCGTATTTCTCCTGGAAACCTTATCATTATTTATTGCTATATGAAGAGCCCTGTGAGTTCCTACCAGTACAACCTTTTCTTCTGCTCTTGTCACAGCAGTATAGAGTAAATTTCTCTGAAGCATAATATAATGCTGTACAGACACAGGTATTACGACAGCACGATACTCACTGCCCTGACTTTTATGAATGGTGCATGCATAGGCCAGTGTAAGTTCGTTCAGTTCCTCAAATTCATAAAATTCTACGCGTCCATCCCCCAGGAGTTCTACTCCCAAAACTTTATCTTCCGGATCTATTTCATCGATCAATCCGAGATCGCCGTTAAAAACCTGTTTCTTATAATTATTTACTATCTGCATTACCTTGTCGCCTTCTCTGAATATATTGTTACCTGATTTGATTTCTTTCTTATCTCTCCGTGGCGGATTTAAGACCTTTTGCAGTTCTGCATTCAGATTTGTTACACCTATAGGTCCTCTGTGCATGGGGCTCAACACCTGAACATTCACTAAAGGGTTTCCAAATTCATGTCTGAGTTCATTATTACAGAGTGATATTATCTGTTTTGCTATTTCTTCCGGTTCTTCAACAGACAAAAAGGCAAAGTCTTCCCTGTCTTTCAGCAACGGAAATTCACCTCTGTTAATACGGTGGGAATTAATTATAATATAACTCTGTTCTGCCTGACGAAATATTGTTTTAAGACATATAGTATTGATGAGTTTACTGTCAATCAAATCAAACAATATATTACCCGGGCCTACAGAGGGCAGCTGGTCTACATCTCCTACGAGTATAAGCCTTGTATTATGAGACATACCCTTTAAAAGATAATTAAAGAGATATATATCCAGCATAGATGCTTCATCGACAATGACAAGATCTTTTTTCAGAGGTTCTTCTTCATTATGGAGAAATACATTATCACCCGGTATATAGCCGAGAAGGCGATGAACCGTCATGGCCTCTCTTCCTGTTGTCTCTGCAAGTCTTTTTGCTGCTCTTCCTGTAGGTGCGGCCAGTGAAAAAGACAATCCCAGTTTTTCTGCTCTGAGTATAATAGTTTGTAATATTGTAGTCTTTCCCGTGCCGGGCCCTCCCGTAATAATCAGCATTCCTCCGGAAAAAGCCTCAAACAGTGCTTCCTTCTGACTCTCAGAAAGATTTATGTCTATAAGCTGCTGAATAGACAAAATTTCCTCTTTTGACGGCACGTCTAAAGGAGGAATATCTCTGAAATAGGTTAACCTTTTAGCTATATTACATTCCAGTGTATGAAGACCTTTTAAAAATACCAGACGTCCTTCTTCAACTATTATTTTCCCCTTCTTTTCCATGTCCAGAAGTATTTTCTCGACAGGTATGTTTGGAATAGACAGATCTCTTACAGTTACTTCTATAAGGTTATCCATTTCCAGAAAAATGTGTCCGTTACCTGTAGCTTCCTGCAGTTTATAAGTAATACAGGCAGCTATACGGTAAGGAGAATCCTCAGGAAGTCCCATTTTTCTGGCTATTCTGTCGGCAATCTTAAAGCCTATTCCCCATATATCTTCTGCAAGTTGATAGGGATTCGATTTGAGTATGTCTATACAGGACATACCATAGGTTTTATAAATCTTCACAGATGTATTGGGAGGTATGTCAAAACCTGAGAGATAGGTCATTATATTCTTTATCTCTTTCTGTTCGGAAAAGGAAGCGATTATTTTTTTTATATTCTTTATTCCCTTTATCTCTCTGAGTCTCTCTGGATTTTCTTCAATCACATCAAAAACAGATGTACCGAAATGATCTACAAGTTTTTTTGCAGTTGCAGGGCCTATGCCTTTTATAAAACTGGAAAGATACTGTTCTATACCATGTTTACCGGTAGGCAGTATTTCTTCATATGAAGAAACAGAAAACTGTTTTCCATAGGTTTTATGAACCACCCAGTCTCCATGAAAAACACAGGTTCTGCCTGCACTGATTGAAGGGAATGTGCCTACAACCGTTATCAAATGTTTATCATTGCTTTTATTTTGCTCAATACGGGCAACAGTATAATAACTGGCTTCGTTTCGAAAAATTATATTCTGTACTGTACCTTCCATAGTAATCATTAAAAATCAGACCATTTTGCTTTCTCAAATATTTCCTCACCAGTAATTTTTTTCAATTCCGAAGGAGCATATCTCCGGGAACATGAGAGGAGAAATTTTTCTTCTTCCGAGAGGTTTTTTAATTCCAGAGGTGGGAGATCAAAATTTACTTCACAGATATTCCCTTCCGTAACGGAAATAGTTCCGAATTCATTATAGAACAGGGCTTCTCCTTTAATCACCGTAAGAGCGGAAGAAAATCCCTTACCTTCTTCACCTGTCACCTCAAGAAGAAACTCTGAATCCCCTGTGGAGACTCTGGCTGTATCTGTTATTAACTCTCCTATCCTGCATATACCTTCATTTATTATACTGCACAGAAGTTTCCCTTTTGACAGACGAAGATTCAATATATGTTCTGCTTCCTGTTTTATAAATTCCAGATAGCTGAATGGAGCAACTTTAATAACGCTCTTATTATTCAAGATTATTTCAATCATACCTTCCATAGTTTCAATAGCATTTTCCGTAGAAAGGCTCATACCTTTTTCTATCCTGCTTTTATATGGCAATAACTCTGCGAAGCCTGTTACTTTTCTGATTATTAAATTGAATTTAATTATCCTTTCTATTAAAGGAGGGAAAACATGTCTGTATAAAAGAACCACTTCATCACCGAGTTTAATTTTATCTCCATCCATAAGTGGCCTTGAAGATATAACCTGTACACCGTTAAGGAAGGTTTTATTTTCTTTTTTTTCATTCAGAAGATAAAATTTATTTTGTTGCTTTTCCAGTCTTGCATGGAGGCGGGAAATACTCTTATCGTTTGCAGAAAGTTCTATTTCTCTGGCATCTATAGTTTTTTTAGATTTTCTTCCTATAAGGTTTATCTTCTTATTCAGATGGAAAATTTTACCTTTATCACATCCTTCTATAACCTCTAAAGAAGGACTTTTAATCAAATCAGGATTTCCAAGAAAATTATATTCCATAAGTGTATTTCCGATTCTTATCACATCTCCCGGCTCAAGACCTTTTTTTACTACAGACATATCATTTATCACAAGATTTTCTGTTTCATTTTCAAGGTTTATACAGAGCCATCCTTCTTCACAGGTAAGACCTGCAACATATTCTGAGAGAGAAGGATCAGAAAGTTCTATATCCTTTCTTTCAGAGCCTTTTCTTCCTATAACAAGTTTATTTTCCACGATATCATTTATAACAAATTCATTTCCACTGTCAGGCCCACCTGTAACCTTAAAAGAATGAGCTGCTTTATGTCTTTTTATTACTGTCTTTTCGTCTTCTTCATCATCTTCTTCATCATAAGGTTCCTGTGACGGAACATTTTCTTCTATTTTGTCTGAAATATCTTTGCTTTCTCTACTATAGTTTTCATCTTCTTCCCTGTATGAAGTTTTTCTGTATTTATTTATAAACATCATTCTTACTTTACCTATCTGAATGATATCCCCTTCCTGGAGCAGACGAAAATTTTCATTCGATATTTCTATTTTATTTACAATAGTAGGCGTTACAGCAGATTTACTGTGAAGTATGGCAAAGGTTTTCTCTTTTCCTATCCATTTAAGTGTGGCCTGATCAACAGATACAGAAGAAGAATCAAGCAAAATCCATCCTTTTCTTTCCTGTGCCGTAAGCTTTCCTATGGATATGAGAAACCTATCCAGTTCGATCTCTTTTCCCTCTTCAAGGCCTGATATAATTTTAAGTACATATCCTGTTTTATATTTCGTTATATCTATTTCTTCTTCATAATCTCCTTCTTCTTCCGAAGGCAGGAGCTCGTCTTTTTCCGGTTCAGGTTGTATCTCTTCTTTATAATGAACGGTTTTGTAATCCACGGGTTCTATCTCTTCTTTATAATGCACTGAGCTATAATCTACTGAATTCTTTTTTCTATAAATCATAGCGTTATGTCCTATGATAATCTTACTGCCTTCTTTCAGGCATACAGGTCTGCCTATTACTGTTCCGTCTACAATAGTCGGATTTTTTGTACCTGCTACAAAATCGATTACATGAATCTGTCTGTCATGATCCCATGAAAGTCTTGCCTGAAGCGTTGCAATTGTGCCATAACTGTCTTTTATAAGTACAGACTCTGTTCTTTTATCTTCCGGTAATTTCCTTCCGATTTCAACAGTGTCGTAACCTAATTGAATAATTTTACCCTTTTCCTCTCCTTCTACTATAACAAGTTCATATATTGCATCTTCTTTTTGCTGTATTTTTTCTCTTTCATGTTCCGTACCTGTCAGGACAGAAAATATTTTTGAAAAGAAACCATCACCTGCCGGCATTTATTTCACCTCTTCATCTTCAGACACAAAATCATTATAAAAATTCAATATGTAAGAAAAAAATCCTCTTTTGAAATAGTGAGTCGTGAAGAGTGAATGGTGAAGAGTGAGTCGTGAAGAGTGAAGAGTGAATGGTGAAAAGTGAAGAGTGAATGGTAAAAAGTGAAAGGGATGCTTACCAGTCACGCGTCACGCGTTACGCGTCACGATTATCACGCGTCACATCATTCACCCTTTTCCTGCAATATCTTTAAAACTTCATTCTTCCTACCCAGTATCTGGGCATTATCTCCGTTTATTTTCAGGGATCTGTTATAATACTGAAGAGCATCTGCATATTTTTCCTGCTTATATAATACGTCTCCTGTAGTGGCAAGTAATTCAGCATCATAAGGTTTTATGGCAAGGGCCTTGTTTAAGTATTCCAGAGCTTCTTCATATCTGTTTTCTTCACAGAGGATAAATCCTTTATTGCCGAGGGCATTTATATCGGAAGGTTCAATGGATAAAATCCTGTCAAAATATTTAAGGGATTCTTTATAATTTCCCTGCATTAATAAAAGAACTCCTTTACTTCTTAAAGCCTCAATATCATTATCGGAAAAAATTTCCAGAATCGTGTCATAACATTTCATAGCTTCATCATATCTATAAAGTCCTTCCAGGCAGGCACCTTTTCCTGTAAGGGCAGTTCTGTTTTCAGGGCTGCTCTTCAGGACTTTATCAAAACACAGAAGAGCTTCTTCAAATTTCTTTTCTTCCCCTAAAATCATGCCTTTCATGTTCCAGGCATCAATATCTTTCTCATCAATCTGAAGGGTTTTATTGAAATATTTCAGTGCATCCTGATAATCTTTCTTTTCATATAAAATCTTACCTTTATTATAATAAGCAGAAGAAAATACAGGATCAAGTTCTATTACCCTGTCAAAACATGCTACTGCATCATCATATCTTTTTATAAGCATCAAGCATAATCCTTTATCATAAAAGCTTTCAACATATTTATTATCGACAGAAAGAGAGGTATCATAACATTTAATTGCTTCATCATACTTCTTCTGCATCTGCAGACAATCTCCCCTTCCATGCCAGGCACTGGCAAAATCCCGATCAATGGCCAATGCTTCATCATAACAGGCTATTGCTTTTTTATAATCTCCCTGGCTGTAAAGTCTTAATGCTTTGCTGTACAGTCTTTCTGTTCTTATAAGGGAATTATAGTAATTTACCACTCCTATTATTAAGATAATGATTATAACTATAAGTACCGGTATAATAATTTTATATCCAGGAAATTTTCTGGTTTTCAATTTTCTTTCTGCCTTTTTCTCCTCTGTCCCGGTCTTATATTTTCCATCGTTTTGCTTCAATTTCTCCTGTATATTCTTTAATTTCTCAAGCAATTCATCTCTTATCTCGCAGGGGATTGTAACATTTAAGGCTTTATTATAAATCTCCAGGGCCTTATCATATAATCCCATTTTTTCACAGCATCTTCCCCCGGCCAGCAGTGTTTCATAATTTTCTCCCTGTAACTCGAAGACCTTCATATATTCAAAGTTTGCATTGAAGAAATCGCCTTTTTCTTCATATTCTCTCGCTCTGACTACATGCTCTTTTGCTGTTATTCTGTCCTGAAGTTTCAGAAGCTCATCTTTCATTTCTCTTACAGACTGATATCTCGCAGAAGGTTTTATTTCCAGGGCTTTTGCTAAAATCTTACTTAAAAGAGGAGACACAGAAGGATTGAAGTGTTCAACGGGAGGAAATTCAGGCCCTGCATCTTTCGGATGTTTTCCGCTTAAAATATGATAAATTGTAGCACCGAAAGCATATATATCACTTCTTGGTTCTGCTTTTCCCATAAGTTGTTCGGGAGGTGCATATCCTTCTGTAAGAATGGCGAATTTTGTAGTCTGTCCCCTGGTACCGTCAAAAACCTTTGCTATTCCGAAATCAACCAGCCTCACATCATCATCTACAGTAATAATAATATTATCAGGTTTTAAATCTCTGAATATGATCGGAGTGGGATGATTATGAAGATATGACATAACATCACATATTGTGAGAGCCCATTTTACCACTCTTTCCTCAGCAAAATGTTCACCTTTTTTTAAATTTCTTATAAGTTTTCTAATAGTTTCCCCCTGAACGTAATCCATGACAAGATATAATCTATGATGTTCCACAAAGAAATCAGATATTCTGGGTATATTAGGGGAATCCAGTTTGGAAAGCATTTCTGCCTCTATTCTGAAGCTTCTTTCTATTACATCTGAATCTCCTTCTTCTCCATGCATCTCTTTAAGGGCCCAGCATTTACCGGGAAGGCTCAGATCACGTACCATATATACAACACCAAAACCGCCTGAAGCAATACCTTTTACTACAAGATATCTGTTATTCAGTATTTTACCCAGTGAAGGATAGGATGTGATTATTTTTAAAGTTTTTTCATCTTTATATTCTAAAAGTAAGTAATTATTCCCGTTATCAGTAAGAAAATCAAGTATAAGAGGAGATTTCGGTTTTTTATCCAGCCTGAATGCTTCCTTACCTATGCCGGTAAATTCCTTTATTGCTGTTTCATAAAGATTACCTGTAACATCTGTAAGAACTTTTCTGAGAGCAAATTTCTTATGACTTTCCAGATCTTCTACGATATAAATCTGTTCATCATCAGAAGTCTCTATAATTTTATACTTATCGAGTATAGTATTACTCATAATTATTTACCGTCGCTCTTCACTCTTCACCCTTCACTCTATTCACTTAATCATATATATAGTGTATTTCATAACTTATTAGAATTTAAGTCGTCGTGACGCGTAACGCGTGACGCGTGACGGGTTTAATCCCTGCGCATCACGCATTACGCTTTACGCATTACGAGGTCATTA
>JAKPQU010000481.1 GCA_029555925.1 Bacillota bacterium | reverse complement strand
TAACTGGCCTGTATAGAGTTTATCATGATAATAAATTATACGGTTTATATATGACGTATCAGGAGCGATCTGCATTTCAACATTATATCTGACTCCTGTCTCCTGTGCCATCTTCTACTTTAACGTCAAGACTTGTTAATTTGTCATTAAGATATTCTTTTATATTGAAGGTATTCAAAAAGGTTAATTTAACAATCTTTTCGTTCCCTGTGAGATTCAGTATAGCATTTAATAGAGAAATAAGAAGTTTTTCATTTTTTTCATATCCAAAAACTGTTTTGAAAATTACATCATTTCTGAGATTTACCAGACTATCTACAGGCATATAATCACCCCTGTTATAATTTAAGTCTTTTATTTTATTATATCATGTTCTACTGAGAGTGGGATGGAAAAAATGAAAAATAGCTATGTAAAATGATTGTGTTTTTAGATGATATGTATCACGCATCACGCATCACGCCTTACGCCCTCACAAACCATTCCTTCAAAACCATATAAACAAACTTGCTGTTCCCGTAGAGATACCTCTTCCACAACCTTCCCGGCTCGCACCAGAGCCGGAAAAGCCATTCCAGTCCGTTTCTCTGCATCCATAGAGGTGCCTGTCTTACTGAGCCTGCATAAAAATTAAAAGCCGCTCCCACTCCTGCCATAAGTATTCCCTCAAGAGATGGTGAAATATGAGCCATCCATTTTTCCTGTTTCGGAGAACCGATGCCGACCCACACCATATGAGGTTCGGATTTTTTTATACCGGCTATAACCTCTTCTTCTTCTTTTTCCGTAAGAGGCCGGAACGGGGGAGAGTACATACCGCATATCTGAAGAGAAGGGAATTTTTTCAGGAGATTTTCTTTTAATGTCGAAAGTATTTCCTCGGTTCCTCCGTAGAAATAATGTCTGTATCCTTTCACTTCCGATACATAGAAAACTTCTCTCATCAAATCAGGGCCATAGACTCTGGTCACATCTTTAGCACCCTTTGATTTCAGATACCACACCACCGGCATCCCGTCAGGAGTTGCAAGGAAAGCATTGTTTATTATATCCTGAAATTCTCTGTCTTCAGTGGCGGTAACTATGGATGATACGGGGCAGACGCAGATATAGGAAGAGGTTTTTTCTTTGATCTTTTCTTCAACAAGAAAGACAGCCTGAGAGAGGGAAATGGCGCTTATTAAAGAGCCGAATATGTTTATTTTCCTGTGATTGTTTTCTTTAAATTCCATCAGTTCTCTTGCCAGTTCATAAAACTTTAAAGATATTAAACTTTCATTCCACGAGTAAGACAGTGACCGCTCCCACCGCTAAATCCTAACGGATTATAGCGGGGGCTTCTAGATCTTCCATGCTCAGTGACTCCAGGCCCAAGTCCTTTATATATATAGCTGAATTATAGTCTCTTGGAATTACAAGATTACAAACAGGACAAATATATGTCCTCATAGATAGACTTTATTTACCATATTTCCACAGCCGGAACATATCTGACTTGTGTATTTTGGGTCTACTGCTATTACTGTTTTACCTGCTATCAGGGCTTTATATTTCAGTATTTCAAAGAATTTTCCCCACGAAACATCAGAGATTGATTTA
>JAKPQU010000477.1 GCA_029555925.1 Bacillota bacterium | reverse complement strand
TATTCAATCTTTATCAGAATGGGAAAGAATAGTGAAATCCCTCGATGAAACCGTAAAAAAATATCTGGCAAACGGAAGAAAAGTAGAATTTTTATAATTTCTGACTTTGTCATAAATTTTGTGTAAACCTCTGTTAAATCCCTGTGAAACTTTTTACAGGTAATGACGGAATATAACAGGAGTTACGCATTTTGTCATTGCGAGGAGCGAATCGACGAAGCAATCCCAATGGGTTTCTGCTGTCATGACGGGATTGCTTCGCTTCGCTCGCAATGACTGGTTTTCCCCTGTTTTTTGCGTAAGTCCTGATATAACAGTTCGGGTGCATGTAAATTTTTCTTACAAAAAAAGGATTCTATTTCTGGAATCCTCTTTTCCCGGGAAAAAACGAAATATATAAATTTTAGAATTTATCTATAATAAGATTTTTGGAAAGATAGGCATAAACATGTCCGTCTGCAGATAATTTAAAAGCGCCGGGATCTACATTTTCAAAGAGAGGTTTTATTTTAAAGTTATCTTCTTCGTTAGCAAAATAAAAACTCATCTTCAACCTGGCATAATCAAATGTCGCCATAACTATAACTTTCCCCGTATTTCTTGCTATGAAAGAATATGGTATATAGGAACCCAGGCTGATTGATTTTCCTGCTTTAAAATCGAATAATTTCGTTTCATCAGACCCGTTTTTACTTTTTACGACATTATAAATAACTCTTTCAGGAGCACCGGCTATATCAGGTATATTAAACCCTTTGTCTATATCCTTAACCTCTCCGTCTTTGTAACCTATGAGATGCATTCCGTCCTTTCTGATAACCGAAAAATATCCTGTTACCGGCGATACCATATATATTGAACCTACTACGCCGTTAAATTTTTTATACAGCTCTTCTATACTCAGATTTTTTTCAAAGGCTGCGGCACCGGTTTTGGTAATATCCACCTTTGCAATATAATATCCCTTTGAGAACTGTTCTTCATCGTAAAAATATCCTTTTATATAGAAAAATCCTTCATAATACATACATACAGGTTCGCTTCTGAATCCAGGCTTGCCTTTTTCATGGGCAAAAACACTTTTTAATTCCATTGACTTTGTGTCAAGAACGGATATTTTTGTGCCTCCGTCTCCCAGTATAAGTAATTTATCTCCTGTGTCTGATAATACGAACTGATTAATTGTTTTAAATTTGCAATAAACTGATTTCCAGGAACCGAGTTTGTTATTGTCTATATCCAGTTTTAATATGTGTACGGCATACATATTTCCTGCTTTTCTCAGTGTTAAATCGTCAATTTTTTCCACACATGCCAGTATATCTCCCTTATCGGAAAGAAGACTTATCCTGAATTTTGCAAAATTAACCTTTTGTTCCAGAAACTTTGCCCTGTCTATTTTTATGGCTCCGTAAGAAACAGATGTGAATGAAAAGAAGAGGAAAGAAAGAAGCAGAACAGAAATTATACCTTTAAAATGATTCATAATAAAGTTCCCGGCTATTTTACTGAGGTGAGCATAAATAATACATATCTTCTCCCGTGACGCGTAACGCGTCACGGGTGTCTGGTAGGAAAACGTTTATTGCATGCTTATGGGCAGGTCAGCAATAATCCGGGGATTATACACCTCCTGAAAATAATGTTATAAATAAAAATCAGGCCTGTTTCAGACATTAAGAGGGATAGTCACTGCAATGACTACCCTTTTTTGCTTTATTCTGGTTACTGTGTTATTTTTGCTACCTTTTCTACGCTCATAGCTGTCGGCCACCAGTCCCAGCAATATTTTCTCTGGCCGTTCTGCGTAAAGGAAGATACATAGGATTTATGGGTTGTTGAGATCTCTGTAATGTGAAGAGAAGCAAGAGTTTTTATTTCTTTTGCATTTGCTTTTCCGTCACCGTTCTGATCTATCCATACGTTCATACCTTTCAGCTCGTCGCCTGAAAGTTTTCCGTCTTTATTGGCATCATAGGAAGCAAGTTTTTCATATCCGTCTTTGTAGCCGGAATTGTTTCCGAATAAACTTTCTCCGTCAAGATTTGCAGTTTCGCCGGGCATAAGAAGGAGACCGTCATTCGGGCTTACCCATTCTACTATATCTTCAAATCCGTCTGAGTCAATGTCGAATATTGCTGATTTTGCACCTTCTACAAAATTGCCGTGTGGCATCCATTTTCCGCCGGAAGCATCGAGTTTTCCGTCTCCGTTCAGGTCGAGTACTATCGGGCTTGACCAGCCTACTGCAAAGGCTCTGTAGTTTACTGTTTTTGTTATGCCTCCACCGAGGGTAACGTCATTTGAACCAATATAAATATCATAATTTGAACTGTTGGAATAGGTATATAATTCTCTTCCTAACGCTGTATCTACGGTAGCAGCATATCTTGTATAACCTTCATGTCCGTCATAACTGAATACGCTGAAATCAGCTCTTGTAAAAGTTCCGTCTTCATTTATTCCTACCGGGCTGTTACCGCCTGTAAAATCATGTAGTGATGCTGTAAATACTTCACCGCCGCCGTTGGTACCGAGTGTTGCAATAAGTGCATCCATCTGGCTGGTTAAACGTTCTGGTACTCCTGAACTGTTCTTCAGATCATTTCTGAGATATACCAGAGCTTGATACAGATTGGTGCAACCGACATCTTCCAGTCTGTCTATGAGATTGTCGTAACCTTCATCTGTTAGAACAAATGAAGAGCAATCTTCTTCCAGATTGAGATTAAGTTTGCTTGAAGCGGCCCGTGCAAAGGCTGACAGTATGAGAACCATGATAAGTGTTAATACCAGTGTCTTTTTCATTTTTCTTTCACCTCTTAATAAAATTTTTTTTAATTTCCTGGAAAACTCCCTCTTCTTTCATTTTTGAGAAATTATTCCATTCTCCTTTCATTATTTACTGACCTGAGCATAAGCAATTAATATTTTAATATGTTACAAACCAGATTAGATTATGTATTATTTATGCTCATTGCAGTAATTATGGATATTTATTAACCTGACTATAATATTATATACTATTAAAGTACGAATTATGTTACAAAGTTGTTAAAAAATTTTTATAATTTTTTAACAATTCGGACAGGGATCTGGTGGGATTTGAGGGATGGGCAGGATTCTGGTAGTTTTCAGGACTTTGTCATCGTAAGCTCTCCTTCATATAGCTCTATAGACATCTTTTCTGAGTTTTATCCTGATTATAATAATGTTTCCTTTATGATCAATATCAAAAATTACTCTATATTTACCCAATCTTATTTTATAGCTGTTATCCTGACCTTTAAGTTTCCCACGTCTTATAATTCCTTTTTCAATTTTTTCAATAGCTTTATAAACCCGGTTTCTTATTTTTTTTTCTAACTTTTCTATGTCCTTCTCTGCTTTCTCTGTGTATATTACTGGCATGGGTATTCTTCCTTTATCTGTTCGAAAGTTTTATACCTTCCGTCAGCATACGCTTTCCTGCCTTCTTCTATATCCTTAAGATCTTCTTCGTCTAATTCCTCAAATTCTAAATCATCATCATTTTCAATAAGACTCAATAAATATTCTTGCATGGTCTGTTCCCTGAGTACTGCCCTAGCTTTGAATTTCTTGTGGACTTCTGCAGGCATCCATAAAGTGAATTTCTTTTCCCCTCTTATCTTAGTTGCCATAAATATCACTCCTTTTATATTTTATACCTTAATTATACTAATAGGTCTATAAAAAGTCAATAAAGTAAATAGTTTAATTATTATTTTTAGACTCTCTGAAAAATAAAAAACCTCTTATTATAGTGTATTTCATAACTTATTAGAATTTAAATGATTCGTGAAATGGATAAAACAGAAACGCTCAATAAACTTATAAATACATGGCGTAATGAAGCCAGAAAAGAGATAGAAGAGGCTCTTGAAAACCTCCCCTCATATCTTTCTAAAAATAAATTACCTTCTGAAAAATTTTACTCACTCCTTTCGGAACCACTGGAGAAATTTATCTCCAGGCTGGATACGGAAAGGGATATGGCCCGTATAGCTACCTTCCCTGCAAAAGCAAAACGCCTTGTAAGGGAAATGGAAGAAACCATCAGACTTGAAAAGGAAAAAATCATGAATGATCCTGTTTCCTTCATTCGTATGTCCGATATAGCAGGAGTAAAGTCTATTCAATCTTTATCAGAATGGGAAAGAATAGTGAAATCCCTCGATGAAACCGTAAAAAAATATCTGGCAAACGGAAGAAAAGTAGAATTTTTATAATTTCTGACTTTGTCATAAATTTTGTGTAAACCTCTGTTAAATCC
>JAKPQU010000476.1 GCA_029555925.1 Bacillota bacterium | reverse complement strand
AACATGGTTCGGAAGAGTTCCGACTGGAACATCATATGACGGAACAGAACCGGAATAATTTTTAGTAGGTCCGTAATCGGCAACATGGTTCGGAAGAGTTCCGACTGGAACATCATATGACGGAACAGAACCGGAATAATTTTTAGTAGGTCCGTAATCGGCAACATGGTTCGGAAGAGTTCCGACTGGTAATTCATTCATCCCATTCTGATTACTGGCGAGCTGTACCGTATTATTAATCGGTGAAAAAACTGCATCCTGGCCGTTAAAAAAACCTGACATTGCTCTTAAATGAGCCAGCTGTATTGAAAGCATCTGAGCATAGGTCACAGGCAGAGGAGTAAGGCATGGGATACCGCCCATAAAAGCAGGATTATTATTACCGCTTATCATGAAACCCTGAAACTGATTACCCGGAAAACATGCATTGAAATTACCCAACATTTTTATCACTTCCTGTAATATGAATAATTTATGGGAATATAAATATACTTTATTAATAAAATCGCAGAAATTCGTAAAAAGTTTCACATAAAAAAAATAAATTTGTATTTTTCTAAAAAATCACTGTTTTATTTTGAGTTCATCAATGATTTTAAAATAGATTTTTTCGCTCTGAAGAGATAGTTCTTTACCTGCCCCGTGTTTGTATTCATTATAGAAGCAATATCTTTATAATCAAGCTCTTCTACATAACGAAGTATAATAGCGGTTTTAAAAGGTTCTTCCAGGGAATCAACCGTAGATTGTATTAAAATTTTATCTTCAATAGCTTCCTGCCAGTCCTTTCCCATAGATAAATCTGCCCCGTCAACTGCCAGTTCTTTATTTAATTTATATTTTTTTGTCCCATGATTATATGCCACATTTGTAGCAATCTTGAATAGCCAGGAAGCAAAAGATATGCCTTCAAAAAAAGTATAGGAATCAAGATATAACCATACTCTTAAAAAAGTCTCCTGCATGAGTTCCATGCTCATTTCATAATCGCCTGTCATTTTATACAAATGTTTCAATACAGGTTTTTCATAATAATCCATCATCTGCTCGAAGGCATGTTTATCTCCTTCTCTCACGATTTTATGTATAACACTTCTATCATCATGCGTATTACCCGTAATATCCTCATCTATTTCCCCTGTGGCTATATCTTCTGTCTCATATCTGCCTCCGAGATGTTTTGCCAGGAATTTTTCTGCCATTGCATAAAATCTGATCAGATTCTTTTTTCTGATAATCTTATGTCCTTCATCGGGGAAAACAACATGTTCCACATCAATGCCTTTACTTTTCAACGTGCTCACAATCTTATATGGTTCGGATGAGACAATTTTATAGTTTTTAAGTCCGTAAGCAATCAACAGCGGTATCTTTATATTATCCAGTTTATAAAAAGGAGAACGGGATATTAACATTTCCCGGTCTGTATCAGGGTCTCCTACCTGTTTAAGCAATTGTTTCCTGTTACAATGCCTGTATTCCGGAATTTCCCTGAGTATTGTTATAAGATCACCGGAACATCCTACTGCTATAGCACAGCGAAAGAGGTCAGAGGTAAACGTAGCTCCTGCCAGTGCGGCAAATCCTCCATAACCATGACCGTATATGGCAATTCTGGCAGGATCTACTATATTTTTTTCTATGACCCACCTGACTCCGTCTTCAAGATCTTCCTGCATTTTCCCTCCCCACTCTTTATTTCCGGCATTCAGGAAATCCTTGCCATACCCGGTGGAACCGCGATAATTAATCTGAATACAGACATAACCTCTGTTTGCAATCCACTGTACAGCAGGATTATATCCCCAATTATCACGCTTCCATGGCCCTCCGTGGACAAAGAGAACTGCAGGAAGATTTTTGCGTATATTTCCGGGCGGATAGGTTATATAGCCATGAATAGTCAAACCGTCCCTGGAAGTAAAAGTCAGTTCTTCCATAGAGGCCAGAGTATAATCCTTCAAACATGGCCTGTCATGAAAAAGAAAGGTTGCCTTTTTTGATTTCCTGTTAAATATATAATAACTTACGGGACCTTTATCCAGTTCAAAACCTGCTATCCAGTTTTCATTATTGCTATCACTGCTTGTAACAGAAAAATCTCCATTCTGTAGATCCTTTATAACAGAAAAATCTTCTCTTATAGTTTCATCCAGAATAATCCAGTCTTTTCTGAACCTGTTAATACAGAGTGCCTGAAGCTTCAATGTATCTGAGTCAAATAAAATGGAAGGAAATTCATATGTATAGGTATTGACTACTGAATTTATATCATATTCGGGATCACAGACTATAACTTCTCTCTTCCCTGTATTCAGTTCTATCCTGACCAGACAGCTCGTATTTGAAACACCAGGATCGATCATATAAACATATTTGTTATCTTTCGAACATCTGACAGACCGGCACATAAGCACATCATCCATATCCCATGATATGACTTTTTTCCATGTGTCTTCTTCATTATCTCTTATCATAAACTCTATTTCCCGATCATCTTTAAATGTCACTATTCCTCTCAAATTACCTGTGTTATCTATTACCCAGTCATGGATATTACCCGGGTTTTTGTAAAGCAGGGTAACAGTATCTCTCTTTAGATCAACACGGTACAAACTTATTGCATTACCAAGAGGCATTGCAACAATCAATTCAAAAGGAAAATCTTTATTGTAATCAAGATCTATAATTCTCACTTTTTTAGATTGGTTCAGAGCTTTATTTTCATTCTTTTCTATATCGTATCTATAGAGTATATGGTTATCATTTCCGTCTATATCATGGATATAAAAAATGTATTTATCACCTGTCCATATATGGTAAGTTATAGTTCCTTTTTTAAAACATGTAACCGGTCTGTCATCATCTCTATCAATAGTTTTTATCCGGAGATTCATTATATTATTTTCCATTGACAGATAAGCCAGTTTCTTTCCGTCAGGCGATATCTTCGGCATACACTTTACAGGAGCACTGAACAACAGTTCTCTAGGGATAAGTTCGGGAAGGTTACATACACAGTTTACAGAGAGATTCACAAAAACCACCTTGTTATGCCTTTTCGGACAAACCGGGATTTATTTAGATAAAATGTATTACGACAAAAAAATAAAAAATCCTTTATAGAAAATATGAGAATGTTAGATATTTTGTGTAAACTTACCATGAAATAAGGATTTAACAGAGGTTTACACAAAATTTATGACAAAGTCAGAAATTATAAAAATTCTACTTTTCTTCCGTTTGCCAGATATTTTTTTACGGTTTCATCGAGGGATTTCACTATTCTTTCCCATTCTGATAAAGATTGAATA
>JAKPQU010000473.1 GCA_029555925.1 Bacillota bacterium | reverse complement strand
AGTTTCATAACTATCCATAAATAATGACCTCGTAATGCGTAAAGCGTAATGCGTGATGCGCAGGAATTAAACCCGTCACGCGTCACGCGTTACGCGTCACGACGACTTAAATTCTAATAAGTTATGAAATACACTATAATTTTTAAGTAAAAAACGAATTTTTCTTCTCCAGAGCCTGCCAGTCAGAAGCTTTTTATGGATACCCTTTTACCTGTAGCGGTACTAAGTAGTGAGTAGTGAATGGTGAATAGTGAATAGTAGGGCTAACTGTGTTCGCCAGATACCGGTGAAAATACGCATTACGCATCACGGATTACGTATCACGCGTCACGATTATACAATTTTCTTTTCAAAACAATAAATGGAATTATAATAAATATCCATAATGACTATACATGTCAGAAGCTGTGTGTGAAATTCATTTAATCCCTGTTTTATGGATTTAAATACAGGATTTTTTGAAGTAATAAGTGTATTTTCTTCTGTAGAGAAGGATAAAAATCCGTATTCACCTGTTTCTTCTCCGTTAAGTATTATCTTTCTATTTTCACCGGACGAGAGCCTGGCACCGCTATAGTCCGGTCCTGTTATAAATCCTATCTCCTGTCCCGCAGAATTTAAGATGCGCCTTGACGCAGCTGTAACGGAAGCAATGTGACATTTGTTAAAGAATAATTTAAAGGTATTATTTTCTGCAAGAATTTCCATTTCATCTTTCACTGTTATGGCTTTTAAAGAGCCCAGCAATCTGTTCTGCCTTACTATTTCATCCTTGGGAGATACGAAATCGGCATAAAAAGACAAAATAGTTTTTTTCTCGTCTTCACAGTTAAAAATAACTCCTCCCACTCTAAAATTAACTGATTTATCATACTGGGCGTCAACCAGTGAATTTAATGATGCCAGATTAAAATCTGTGAGTCTGTGTTTCATATCAGTTATATATCTGTGTCCTCCCGGGCCGGAAATGACCTGGGGCTGCCAGAATCTCTTCATTATTGACGGGAAGAAAATAAATATGAGTTTGAATTTTATAAGGAGTATAAAGAATACACCTGTTAAAATATAAAGAAATATGGGATCCATAAATATATACCTTTCACTATAATTGTGACGCGTCACGGGTGGTTCGTGATGCGTGATGCGTAATGCATGGTTTCACCGGTTACAGGGCGAACACAGTGGTTCGCCCCTAATTTTCACTTTTTACGACTCACAACTCACGACTCACTTTTCACCGCTCACTGCTCAGCCGAACCCTTATAAATCTCGGCCTGTATATGGTACTATCAAGATATAAATCATCAAAATTCCAGGCATTTACATTGTATGATATAAGAAGTCCTTTTTCTTTATCGGAAAGTTCGGGATGGGCTTTGGCATTATAGGAGAAAATTTTATCATTTGATTCCTCTATATGCCATACAGCCAGGGGAGCATCCCACGGGCCTACGGGCGAAGTTCCGAATATTATTTCTACATCAGCACCTGAACCGTTTTTCTGGGTAGTTAAAATATATCTGCCGTCATGGTTTTTATGTACAGAAAGTTCATTCCCAACTTCTCTAAACACCGGTTTACAGTCTGACAGATTTTTGCTCCACCCTGTGCCGGTAAAAAATTCCCATGGTGTTTCCGAAGGTATGGAACCGGATTTTATTCTGGCAATAATCAGGTTTTTGGTAATTTCGTAATCTTCAGTACCGTAAATATAAGTCCAGTCCTTTTCTACAAGGATTGATGCACCGAATGCTATGGCAGGTTTTTCTCCTGATTTTTCCTGAAAATAAGGCAATTTTTTATAATTTTTTACGGAATATTTATTCCCTTCAATTATAACATCGGCAGTCCAGTTTCCTGTTTGCTTGAAACCGAAGATACCTTCACCTGATATTTCGATCTGCGGCAGAAAAACAATGATTTTACCATCCCCTTTATCGGGGATTGCATCGTAAATCCAGAAGAAGCCTTTCCCGTCAGGGGGGATAAAGAAAGATTCCGGTTTTTCTTCTGTTCCTCCGTAAGTAAATTTAATAGTAGAAGGATCTTTACCTTCCTGAATAGCAATAGAATTATTTATTATTACTGTTTGTTCAGATCTTTTCCCTGAATGGTCTACTTCCCCGATAAAGGTGTCGCCAAAAAGCCATATAGTTCTTCCGTCACTCAATGGTATTGAATAGGTGCCGTCTGCACCTGTCCAGCCAGATTTCCCGGAAAAGGCTCTGTCATAATCCTTATCCCTTTCTGCCGGGAATATCTCTGTGGAAATGGATATACATATAACTGAAAGCAGGATACATAAAATAACAAAAAAATTTTTCTTCATTAAAATATAACCTCAGGTAATCTATTTACATTCTAATTGAACTTATGTATAATGTAACATATAGATGAGTAAAAAGCAACGTGTAATTTGTATGAGAATCCTTACATGTTACGGGGGAGTCGTGAATTACCTCTTTATTTTGATCATTTATAATGAATCAACTTTGTGAAAGTCTCTTGAATACAGAAAGGAAAAACCATAAAGGTTTCTGGTCCAGATTTATAGTTTATATTATAACAGGCTATAAATACCCCTCTGTCGCACATTATACGTCACATTCTAATTATTGTGGTGAGCATAAATAATACGTGTTTGCTCTCGTAACACCTTACGGGAGGAAGATTTTTATGACATACTTATGGTCAGGTCGGCACGTTATGACATTAACTATAAATTACCAGGTAAACGGATAAAATATTATGTATAATAGAACTATTTTTATAGCAGATGATGACGAAAATTTTTTAGATATATATACAATTATCTTTACCAGACAGTTCGATTTATCTCATGGAGAAGAAACAGAGGAAGATTTTCATCTGAGAACTTTTTCTGATGGCCAGTATCTGCTGGATGCTTTCAGGAGTGAGTATGGAAAAGGAAATCGTACACCTCTCTGTATCCTGGATATGAAGATGCCCCGTCTTGGAGGGCTTGAAACTGCCAGCGCCGTAAGGAATATTGACTCGGAAGTTATTATTATTCTTGTTACAGCCTATTCCGATATATCACTTGCTACTATAAAAGAGAATTTGAAAAAGGATATTTATTATATTACAAAACCTTTTAACAAAGAAGAACTTTACTGCCTTGTAGATTCCCTCATTAAAGGATGGAATAAAAATATACAGATAAAGGAAAGTGAAGAAAAATACCGCACTATATTTGAATCCTTTGTAGACGTGTATTATCGCACAGATATGGATGGTATTATTGCACTTATCAGTCCTTCTATAAAATCCTATTGCGGCTATGAACCGGAAGAACTTACAGGGTTACCGATAAAAAGCATATGTCCAGATATTTCACAGTATGATATATTGTTACGGGATTTATACAATTTCCATGTTGTGAAAGATTATGAAATAAAACTTAAAAGCAAAGACGAAAGAGAAATATATTTTTCAGCCAATACCCATATAGTGTTCAGTGAAGATGATGTTCCTCTGGCTATAGAAGGTGTATTACGTGATATAACAGAAAGAAAGAAAGCTGAAGAAGATAAAAAGAAACTTGAAAGCCAGCTCCGTCAGAAACAGAAAATGGAAGCTATCGGTACGCTTGCAGGCGGTATTGCCCATGATTTTAATAATATTCTGAGTGCCGTCATCGGTTTTACCTATCTGGCATTAAAAGAGATACCGGAAGGAAGTAAGGTTTATTCAAATCTGGAAGAGGTTATTCAGGCCAGTTATCGTGCTACGGATCTTGTAAAACAGATTCTTGCTTTCAGTCGTCAGAGTGAACAGGAAAAAATGCCTGTTCAGATTAATGTAATTGTTAAAGAAGTATTAAAGCTCTTAAGGGCTTCACTGCCTGCAACGGTAGAGATACGTCAGAAACTCGGCGGAGGTCCCTATACGGTAATTGCAGATACTATACAGATCCATCAATTGTTAATGAATCTCTGTACAAATGCTTTTTATGCTATGAGAGAAAAAGGCGGCATTATGGAGGTAAGTCTGTCTAATTTTGATATGGATATAAATAATGCTGTCCTCTATGAAGGATTAAAGTCAGGGTCATATGTGAAGCTTGTTGTAAAGGATACAGGGCACGGCATTGAACCTGATATACTGGAACATATTTTTGAACCGTATTTTACTACAAAAGATCCGGGAGAGGGAACAGGTCTGGGGCTATCTGTCGTTCATGGCATAGTGAGAAGTCATGGAGGAGATATAATAGTAAACAGCCAGCCCGGTAAAGGTACTGTCTTCGAAGTGTTGCTTCCCAGGATTGATACGGAAGTGCCTCAAAAGGTTTCTTTCGCAGAAAATCTTCCTGGAGGAACGGAAACTATACTGTTTGTAGATGATGATAGAAAACTTGTTTATCTTGGGAAGAAAATGTTAGAAGATCTGGGGTATACAGTCATCGCTCTTTCGAGCAGTTCCGATGCTCTGGATACATTTAAGAATGAACCGGATAAATTTGATATAATCATTACCGATCAGACAATGCCTGAAAAGACCGGCACCGACTTGGTGAAAAATATTCTCTCCATAAGGCCGGAGCTTCCTGTAATTCTTTCTACCGGGTACAGTGATATGATAACAGCGGAAAAGGCTAAAAAGATTGGTATCAGGGAATTCACCATGAAACCTTTTGATATAAGGGTTATGGCAAAATTAATAAGAAAAGTCCTGGATGAGAAATAATTTCGTTACGTCACACGTTACGCGTTACGCGTTACGATTTAATATACATGCCAGTATACCCTGTCATATCTATGACCTGAAGCTCCAGGCGATGTTATTATAAGATTCTGTGTATAATCGGGATCATATTTAAATTCAAGTGAATAGCCAAGTTTCCCGAAACCTGAAACACTGCTGTCATGCTGAAAGCTTATGGATGGAGTTGTTCCGTTACTGTACGTACTTACTACAGAACCGTCAACCATTAGCCCCCGGCACCCTTCGTTATATAGCTTGATAGGGCCTTCACTGTATATTACGCCATAGTAGGTATGCTTCTTCCTTTCGCCGGCAGGTAAATTGATTGAGTCGGCAAAATTTGGATCAGCAGGTTGCATGTGTATATCCATACCATCCCCCGAGTATATTGCCAGTCCGTCGGTATTGAGACCTGATATGTTCGAATATCCTTCAAAGGTGAGTTTCCCTTCTACTATAAGAGCAGTTTTACCGTAAAAGTTCGTATTCTTTATGACCATATCACCGGAACCTGGCCCGGAAACTGGTTTTTCTACTATGACCTGTGTTAAACTCGGACAGTAGAAATTGGAATTTTCTATTGTTATATCACCTGTAATATGGAGTTTAAGAGGGCCTGCCGCAGTTAATGTATTACCACTGCAGGTTACGCCGGGAGGTAAGGTTTCTGTTACAGGAAATGGTCCCAGAACACCACCCATATAATAATTGAGATTACCGTTTTCAACACGATAGGTTGCATTACCTGCAGGTGGTGTTATTTCATTGGGATCGGTATGCCTGGCTTTAAGATTATCAAAGGTCCATTCTGTGAAATTTAAAGGCACTTCTGCTACAGGATGATTGGGATCGCTGTTGTCGTTGTAATTTCCAGGAGGTTCTACACCCATTTTTATATAATTACTTATCCTGCCACGACTGGTAACCTTACCGTTCACATCATAAACAGGTAGAAAAGGGAGCTTCAGGTGGAAGAAGATTAGATTTATATCTATGAAAACTATATCAGCAGAAAATGATTGCTCCGGATAAATCCCTCCGTTGGCATGAATATTTCCTGTATAACCGGGAACTGCATTGACTTTAACATAAAAAGCATCATTCATATCAACAGGGCCATTACTGGCCAGTCCGAGCTGGAGACTTCTAGGTCTCAGTATTGTTTCTACTGTTCTTGTGAACTTTCTTGCAGAACCTACGGAAGTCAGTTTTATAGAATAAGGAGGCATTTCGCCAATCTGATTAGGTTCATTAATATTGTTTTGTATGGTTACTTCATATCCAATGCCACTACTTATATTTCCTGTAACCTTTGCCACCCTGGCAGGGTCGCTTTCCAGTTCATACACTGCCATTGCAATTCCTGCTTCCGCTGCATTCATTGCTATGATACTTTTTATCTGCCTTGAAGCAAAATTTAAATTTGCCAGAGCAGTTTGAAATAGAGCCAGAATCAGTATACTGGTAACCATCATAACGCCGAGAACTGTTATTAAAATCAGTCCTTCTTTTGTTTTAAAAAACATATGAAATTCCTCCCTAATTTCTGAAGTAAACCCTTGTCTTGTATTCTGACTGTTCCTTCAGCTGTTTGTTCACAGATACAGCACGGACCTTTACTGAAAGTGTCATATAACGTTTGTTTACATAGTCATTCGGATCTGGCAATACTGCTTCAAGTTCATATATTCCATGGGCAACTACCCTGCATCTGCTGTCACCGGGTGTATACTTACATTCAGGTTCCATATCCTTCGCCAGTAAAGGTATGGTTCTTTCAATATAATATTCGAAACCACTTGCGGGAGGTGTGCCGGGATCTTTCGGATTATACTCCTTCCGTATTAACATTTTATCTTCCGTAGCCGTATCTGGAACAAGGAAATATATGATATATTTTTGCCACGCCATTTTACCTGTAGACAGTTCATATTTAAGATCCACACCGTTTAATTCTACCGCCGACAGGAAACTTATTGCAGTAGGGCGGCTGGCATCTATATTATAGATATAGGCAGATCTTATATCCGATTCCATAAGTTCTCTTGATAAATAACCCAGAGCAGATATAGCACTGCCCTGAATGCCTCCTCTGGTCCGACCTATGACAGATAGTCTCATGCTGCTGACCATTACAATACTGATAGCTGTTAATATGAGACTGATTATTGCTATGGATATTATAAGTTCTACAAGGGAAAAACCTGTTTTTCCTACCTTATTTATCATTGCCTTTGTTTATATAGGTGGTAAGCTTAAATTTAGTATTTCCTAACGTATTATCTTTCCATCCTATATTTACCTCAACTTTTTTTATACGTGATTCAGATAATCCTCCTATCTTTGATATGTCAATTTCAGCCGTGAAAGGAATTCCATTTATAATATTCTGTTCAAGAATAACATTTCCGTGAGTACCGACTGCATATCTATCAAAATTCAGTTCCAGATCATTTTTATAGGTTTCCATTACCTGCTGTGCAAGTGATGCGGCTACTATTTCATTTTCTCCTCTTTTTATCCCTGCAAGTGTTGTTCCGAAGATAGCCAGGACAGTTAAAAGAAGAAGAGATAGTATACCGACTGATATCATTATTTCTGCAAAGGTAAAACCATGTTTATTTAAAAACATATATTATTCCTTTATATTATAGATTACACAGGTTTATCTATAATAATTTTATATTAAAATATGTGAAAAGTCAATGATGGGAAAATTTTTTATATGAAAAGGATGAAGTTTTATGCTTTACTGTCTGTTACTGTTCGGAGTACAGGCAAGTAATAAACGCTTTTCTCTCGTTACGCGTAACGCGTAACGAGAGCATATATGTATTATTTATACTTAATTCAGTAATGTTTATATTGTGACCTGCATGGTCATGATGGTCAGTTAAATAAATAGTTTTACGTGTCTATAAATTCAAAGAAAATATAAATTTGCTTCCTTTTCCGTGAGAACTTTCAACCCATATGTTGCCTTCATGGGCATCTATAATATTTTTCGTAATAAATAACCCCAGTCCTGCACCGGCAATTCTATGGCCTGATTTTACCCTGTGGAATTTATCAAAAACCCCTTCAATTTCTTCTTCCGGTATACCAATACCATGGTCCTGAACATAAATAATTATTTTATTATCCTGTATATATCCTCCTACCTCTACTTCTCCTCCTTCAGGTGAGTATTTAATGGCGTTACCAACAAGGTTATGAAGCACCTGCTCTAACTGGTCAGGATCTGCCATGATGACAGGCAGGTCTCCTGTTATATTCATATTTATTTTATGAATTTCACTGCTTCTGTAAGTATCCATAACATTTTTTATCAGAGGAAGTATTTCTACCGGCATTTTCTGACTTTCAAACCTTCCTGATTCTATTTTTGCCAGATCGAGAAGGCTCTTTATCAGGCGTACAAGCCTTTCTACTTCTCGTATGATTATTTCCAGAAATTCCTTTTTCTTATCATCAGTCAATTTATCATTGTAGTGTAATATCATGCTGGCATATCCTTTGACAGATGTAAGAGGTGAACGTAAATCATGAGAAACTATAGAGACAAATTCGGATTTCATCTTCTCTATCTCTTTTTCTTTGGACATATCGCTGATTACTACAATACCTCCGATTTTTTCTCCATGTGGATTGAGGAGCGGTGTTGCCGTAGCACTTAAAAATTTTCTTTCTTCTGGAGCAGTATTGATAAATCCTTTAGAACGTTTGAATTTAAAAGAAGGTTCTATTGATACAGGCTTTCCTTCATCATCCCTGAGGTTTATAAGAGACGTCCATTCTGTGCCAATTACCTGTTCTTCCGTTCTGTTCATAATATATTCTGCTGCTCTGTTAAAGAATGTAATAGAGCCGTTTTTATCAAACAGTAATACTCCGTCTCCCATATCTCTCACTATAGCATTCAATTTGTCTGTTTTTTCTTTCAATTCTTCAATATATTTCTTTTCATTTTCATGGAGTATAACGTTATCAATTACAAGAGCAGAACGGCTTGCTATAAGCTCCAGTGTTTTTATTTCATCTTTTGTGAAATTATGGTATTTGCTCAGAGTCCCTACTATGATAACTCCCATTTTAAAATCTTCTGCAATAAGAGGCAAACAGATAATAGATTTAATTTCCTTCTGATTGGAAGGTGATTTTATAAAACGACTGTCTTTTCTTACATCGTTTACCACGCATACCTGGCCATGCTCAAAAGCCCATCCTCCGATACCTTCTCCCGATTTTATTTTATAGAGGCCGAAAGGCTCCGCATCAACTCCTCTTGCCGCTTTCACCGCAAGTAATTCTTCTTTTTCATCCCATAACATAATAGATGCCCTTTCAGCACCTGTAAGACGAATAATTGTATCAAGAGTCAGATTCATGGCTTCATATAAAGTGACTTTTTTACTTAAAGATATGGAGAGCTCATATTCTGCTACTTCAAACCTTGTAGACAGTTCTTTTTCCCTCATCTGAACATTTTGAAGTTCCAGGTTTTGTCTGTTAAGCACTTCTTCCAGAAATCCTATCTTAGAGCTGTTAAACATTTTTTCACTGGCTTCTATGGCAGAGGAACAATTTTCTTCCTCTAGCAGGTTTATAAAGGAATTTTTGAGGTTCTTCCATGCTTCTATAATGTCAGAAGGAGTGAAGGAAATATTGATTTCCCTTCCGAGCAGCTGACCTTCTTCACAGGCAGTCAGTTCATCATCATTATTTACCGCATCCAGAAATTTTTCAACAAATCTTTCAGTAACAGGTATAATATTACTGTGTTTTTCTTTACGCCATTTATCTATCCATTTGTTAGTTAATATGTTCTCTATCTTCATTATATCACCTTTATTTTTAAGATCGTGACGCGTCACGCGTCACGCGAGGAAATAGATTGTTACTTCAATTCTTTTCCTTATTATAGAATAACAGATATATTATAAAATTGCAGTTATAAATATAACTGTTTCTAAGTACCGCTACAGGTAAATTTATATGAAAATGATGA
>JAKPQU010000451.1 GCA_029555925.1 Bacillota bacterium | reverse complement strand
CTTATGGAAATAGAACAGATGAAAACAGATCTGGTGCAGCTTATTGTCCATGATCTGAAGAATCCTCTTATGGGCATAATGGGTTATACAGATCTGCTACTTGAAGAGGAAAAGCATTATAATAAAAATCAGATCGGGGCGCTGAATATGATCTATATAAGTTCCAGGGATCTGATGAGAATGATTTTAAATCTTCTGGATATAAGCATAATGGAAGAACACCGTGTAACATTAAAACTTGACGAAATAAATATCAGGGACATAATAAACAAAAATATCTTTGAGATAAAAGCACTGTTACTTAAGGAAAACAAGACTGTAAATCTGGAAATTCCCGAAAGATTACCAGTTATAAAAGCAGACAAGGATCTCATTTACAGAGTTGTTGCAAATCTTTTAAATAATGCAATAAAATACTCTCCTCCCAATGGTATTATTACGATAGGCGTCAATTACGGAGAAACGGAGAAATGGCTTACCGTATATATAGTAGATGAAGGCCAGGGCATACCGAAAGATTATCAGGACAAAATTTTTGATAAATTTATTCAGGTTGATGCAAAAAGCAGAAATATTCCAAATATGAGAACATCCAGAGGTCTTGGGCTCACCTTCTGTAAACTGGCAGTAGATGCTCACGGAGGAAGAATCTGGGTGGAAAGTGATGTAGGAAAAGGAAGTAAATTCTGTTTTAATCTGCCATTTATTTATTTCCCTGATGAGGAAGATGATGGGGCGTGAGTCGTGAGGCGTGAGGCGTGATAATCGTGACGCGTAACGCGTGGTTTCACCGGGTACCGGACGAACACGGTTCACCCCTACTGGTCACTGCTCACTGTTCAAATCTACCAGTTCTCTTTCCCTTAAAAGCCTTTCTTCATACTTAAAACTTTCATCAAGCAATTTCTTGAATTCCTGTGACGCTTCAGCAAGCTTTTTCTGTTTTACGAGACAGAATACAAGATTGTACCGGGCCTGGCTGTCATCAGGCTGACAGGATAAAGCCGCTCTGTATTCTTCTTCTGCCCTGTCGGGCATATTCTGCTGGTAATACCAGGCTCCCATATCATAATGAGCCATTTCCTCCTGAGGATTCACTTCCAGGGCTTTCCGGAAATATTCCAGCGCCAGAGGCATATTACCCAGGTTTCTGTAAACTCTGCCAAGACAAGCATAAAGATAGGATATATGAGGATATTTTTCTATCAGTTCTTTAAAATTTTCTGCCGCATATTCATATCTTTTCCTTGAGGTGGCACTGAATAAATCGGTGTTAATATCATCATAAATTTCTCTTATGTCTTCAGGCACAAGTTCCATATAACCCTTTACAAGCTCTTCATACTCGTCATTATAAGGAACAAGGTTAAGTCCGTAGGCTCTCTGAACACTGCTGAACTTATAAACACAGCCGGGGAAAGAAGTCAGATCTGTATCACTTATATAAGGACCGTAAATCCTGCAGATATTAAAACGCTCTTCATATACTTTACAACCTTTGGTCTCCTGATCACAGTAGACACAGAGACCAGCCCCTTTTTCCATATGTTCTTTCCATGTGTAAATAGGCAGATTATCAGGGTTTCCTTTCCTGAGAAGATGGTAATTGGCATAATCTATCTCCAGAGGAGAATGAAGGTAATTGGTAATATGATAACAGCAGTCAACACAGGCACCGCATGGTTTACATCTGGCAGTGCTTACCTCTTTTATTCTCCTGTAATAATCTTCAAGCTTTTTAAAAAATTCTATCTGTTTTTCTGAAAATTTCATATTAATTCTCCCCCGATAATGACAGTATAATCGTGATGCGTGATGCGTATTTAATTCCTCAGGGCGTTTAATTAAATGCCCCTGCTTCCTCTTCACTTTTCACTTTTTCCATTGTAAAATCACCTGTCTTTTCAAAACACAATCTTCCCCCTTTCATTAATCATCCCACCCGGCATAACCTGCAGGCAGTCTGTTCAGTTCTTCTCTGTATTTTTTCCATTGAGGCATGAACTGCTCCATCAGTTTGACAAAATTCTCATTATGACGCCTTTCCAGAAGATGGACAAGCTCATGAACAATGATATATTCCAGACAGATTACAGGTTTTTTTGCCAGTTCAAGGTTAAACCATATTCTTTTTTCTTTTATGTTACATGTGCCCCACCTTGTTTTCATCAACTTTACTCTCCACTGGTAGGCAGAAACTCCTGTGATCTTCTCCCACTTTTCAAGCAGTTCAGGTATAACTTTTTTTATTTCTTTACGGTACCACTCGTTCATAATGGTTCTCCGCTTCTCTGTTGCTGTGCCTGTACGGACATACATGTCAATAGTATTTTTCTTCAGTATCACTTCCGGCGGCCCGTCATGTTCAATTACATTCAGAAGGTATCTATGTCCAAAAAAATAATGGCTCTCCCGTGAGAGAAATTCCCTCTCTCTTTCTCTCTCCTGCTCCCGGAACTTTCTCTGCTGCCTTTTTATCCACGGGAGTTTTGAGGTAACAAAGAGACGAATTGCTTCATCCTTTACTCTCAGAGGGGATGCAATCCTTACCCTTCCTTCAGGCGGATGTACAGCCAGATGAAGGTTTTTAATTTTTTTGCGAAACACGTCTACAGTTATATTCCCAATTTCTATCTTATTCATCAATACTCACCCTGTTTTTTTACAATCTCGAAAATATTTTCCTGCTCTTTCTCATCTGTTCTTCCGTATTTTGCACGGGTTTCCCTTATTATGAGTTTCATATGTTTTTCCTTGACCATATTGCCTTTCCATCCGTCATATCGCCCGGCCCTTATTGCTTCATCCAGCTCAAGAGCCAGTTTCTCATTTCTCTCCAGGTTGTCATAGAGTGCTCGTTTTGCCGGACTATTCAATGATGGTGGATAATCACCACTGCTATCAGGTTTCTTTATTTTTTTCGTGAGTTCGCAGATTTTTTGCAGGTATTCTTCATACCGCTCTGTTTCTTCTTTTCTCAACTTTATGAGCTCATCTAATAGAACAGACATTTTCTCGTAATATATGGGGTTTGTAGGAGATTCTTCTGTAATTACTCTCCGAAGATTATTTTCTATTGTCTCTGCCATAGCTCCTCTGTTACGTCTAATACTTTCCGGCATGTTATAAATAAAATCTCCTCCTCGTTCAACTATTAAATCTACAAGAGACATGTCATCGAAAGCCGAAAGAACACGGCTTTCTTCAGCACCTATATAGGAATCAATAAGATGTCTCATTGCCGGTTCATACTTTTTCAGGTCTATATAATCTCCGCTTGCAAGCTGTATCGCTTTACGGACATCTTCATAATGTTTTATATCTTTCTGTATGGAAATGATCTCTTCCCTGCCATATCCTGCCTCTTCCAGTTCATTCGCAATGTTTGCATAGGCTCTGAGTAAAGAAACAACAGACCTGTATAATAAAACCCTTCGAGGTTCGGTCTCTTTCAGTTCTAAAGGATTTTGAGTATCTTTCCCGCAAAAATATTGTATGTATGATAGAGTGTCTTTCGGCGGTTCTACCGGCTCACAGAGTGCTTTCACCGTTTCGAGAGCATTATCAAGCCTTTCTTTCTCTTTTTTCAGTCTGTCTGACAGCAGGCCCTGAACATCTTCCGGGTCATACCCGCCGAAAGGCCCGGAAGTATAGTCTGTAACTGATTTTTCAAGGCTGTTGAAGAGATCTTTATAATCAATAATATAGCCATATTCCTTATCATCTCCGTCCAGCCGGTTAACACGACAGATAGCCTGGAATAAACCGTGATCCTGCATTTTTTTGTCAATATAAAGATATGTCGCAGGAGGTGCGTCAAAACCTGTAAGCAGTTTGTCCACCACAATAAGCAGTTTCATCTGAGCCGGTTCTTCTATAAACTTCTTTTTTACTTCTTCTTCAAAGGCTTCAGGAGTTTTACCGTCAAGCATCTTCTGATATATTTCAAACTGAAGTAATTTTTCCGTGTATCCTTCTCCTGTTTCTTCTCCTTTTATATCTCTATAAGACGGTGAAAAGGAAGTTATTATGGCACACTCTGAGAGTCCCGCCTTCTGAAACATCTCATAATAACGGCAGGCCTGATAAATACTCCCTGAGACAAGCATGGCATTTCCTCTCCCGTTCTGGAGACGCACCTTTGTTCCCATATCAAATAAAATATCGGTTACTATTTTATCCAGTCTGGATTTTGAACTGAATACTTTCTTTATGGTTCCCCATTTTTTCTTTAATTCTGTTTTTGCGGATTCTGTCAGTCCTTTTGTTTTTGCTTCAAACCACAGATCAATTTTGTCCATAGAAGTTATTTTCTGCTCAATATCCCTTGCTTCATACCGGAGATCAAGAACCATATTATCTTTTACTGCCTCATCAAATTTATAGGTATGAATATATTTTCCGAAGATATCTATACTTCGTTGCTTATCCTGCTTTAAAAGGGGAGTACCTGTAAAGCCTATAAAGAGTGCATCAGGAAGGATGGATTTCATTGCTTTATGAAGCTCTCCGCTCTGGGTTCTGTGGCACTCATCAACAAAGACATAAATATGGCCTTTAGCTTTAAAATTTGCCGGAACATTGCTCTTAAGCTCGTTGATGTATTCGTCATATTCGTTTTTTTCTTTATTTCCGAATTTATGAATGAGAGAACACATGAGCCAGGGGATTGTGTCATTCAGTTTATTTATGAGATCTTTTCTGCTCTTTGTGCGGTAAATGTTTTCTTCAATGCCCTTGTAGACTTTTTCTATTTGTTTATCCAGTTCATCACGGTCAGTAATGATGAGAACCCTGGCATCTTGAATATTCTCTCTTATCCATTTAGTAAGCCAGACCATGGTAAGACTTTTTCCTGATCCCTGTGTATGCCAGATGATTCCCCCTTCTCTTCTTTTTATATAACCGGCTGCCGCTTTTACTCCGAAATACTGGTTATGGCGACAGAGTTTTTTTATGCCCCTGTCGTAAACAATAAAGTCATGAATGAGTTCCAGGAACCGTTCTTTATAAAAGATTTGAATTATGTTTTTATCCAGGAGATATTCTGCCCTGTCTGCCAGTTCTCTTATGGGGCGTGTTATTTCAAGGAGGCACGAATCTTTTGATTCTTCAGATACTTCCTTCCAGGAAAGATAATATTTTTCGGGAGTTTCTATCGTTCCGTACCGTAACCCCTCTGTGTCATTTCCTGCCGTTATATACTGTATGGTAGAGAAGAAGTTTTTTATAAAGATATGTTTCTGATTGTCCAGATTCTGCCTGATGCCTTCCAGGACAGATACGGTGCTTCTTTTAAGTTCCAGCACTGCAAGGGCTATGCCGTTTACATAAATAACAATATCGGGTCTTTTATTATGGACACCTTTAATTGTTACTTCTTCCGCTACTGAGAAGTCATTTTTGAGCGGTTCTTTCCAGTTTATAAGCCAGACTGTCTGTGTGTTCTCTCCCGCATCTTCCTTTATTTTTACTCCATACCGTAAAAGGGAATATACTCTTCTGTTCAGATCATAGATGCTTTTTCCCTGATGGCCGGCAGTTTTTGTTAGCTCATAGATAGCTTTGTTTATCAGGGTTTCGCTGTAGCCGGATTTTTTCAAATAGTCTTTTAAGAGATCTTCTTCGATGTTACTGTTTTCTCTATGTTCCCAGTTGCCAAGATAATTATATTTAAGGGTTTTCCGGAAGAGTTTTATTATACGGTTTTGAGTTATCCCTTCTACAGGTAATCCTTTATTCATATGAGTCGCGTCCTCCCTGTCAGAAGTTCCTGCATCATGCCCTGTTTTAAGAGTTTGTATTTTTCCAGTTTTTGTTCCAGGGATTCTATTTCTGTGTCCATGTCGGAGAGGATTTCGGCTATGGCGGTTTGTTCTTCTATTTTCGGTGCCATGAAACTAAAATTTATAAAATCTTTCTGGTATAGATGTGAAATAGTTGAACCTGCTTTTAGCTTAACAAGAAAGTCATCAAAAATCCTAGACATTAAGATATAATAAAAGAAACGAGGGTAATAAGAATTATTTTTAGGACGAATAACAAAAACTCCACTATTTAATGTAGCTGGGCTAGGAAGAAAATTAACGTAACCGACCTTTCCTATAGTTCCATCTTTCGTTAGAAGTATATCGTTTACCTGTAGCTGTATATTTTTATCTTGTTTATATCTATTTTCGTTAACATAACAGCAACTTGCCCAATTAATTTTTCCATTACAAAAATCTGTCCCAGTAATAAGGTAATAATCACCGCTTGTTAAATATTCTGCTGTTGTAAGGCCTTGCCAGCCAATACGTGCTTTAAGAATAGAATTTTCTTCCATATTAAGTTCCTTCCATTCCCCACTAAACCCCGGCAGACGTCTTTTACCAGTCAGAAGTTCCTCCATAGCCCCCTGCTTTATGGCTCTCTTTTTTGCTATGAGCTGTTCCAGGCTGGTTATGAGGGAATCTGTGTCGCTGAGGACGGTGGCTATGGCGGTTTGTTCTTCGAGAGCAGGGAGAGGGATTTGAAAAGATCTTATTTGTCCAAAATTTAACCCTTGTCTATTTCCACCAGCTTGATAACTATCAATTTGTCTTTGACCATGTTTTGAAAGTAAAAAATAATTTAAAAAATATGGGGTCAATTCATTTTCTTTTACCCTAATAATACATACATGCTGATTAACATTACCAGTTGCAACTCTTTTATCTGCAACAGCACTTCTTCCTATAGAAGCACCAGTTATATTTAAAAAAACATCTTTTTCCTTTATTTCTGTGGAATTAAATGTAGCATGAGTTTCGTCATCTATAAATACTATTTCATCCATTAATAATTTTCCCCAGCCTACATTCTGACTTCTTAAAAAAGGTCTCCCTTCTTTTTTATATATTTTTTCCCCTCCTGTTGGTGTAATTCCACTTCCAACTTTTATTGCAATATTTCCTAAAGTAACAATATCCCATTTACTCGGAATTACCCCCACCTCAGTCTGTTTATACCCATCAGGTATCTTACTTATTGTCATTTATATTTCCCTTCTGTCTGAACCGGGATTTTCAGGATTAAAGGATTTATATGAGAATGATGAAGTCTTATGCTTCACTGTCTGATAATTCTCATATTTAGTTGTGACCGCTCCGGTTATGTCTGTTAACAGGATTTTTTTAATTGATTTATTTCACCGACAGTCAATCCAGTTGCCTGAGATATTGTATCTACAGGCACATTTAGCTTTAACATATTCTTTACAATGGAAATTCTTTCTTCTTCTTTGCCTGCATGTTTAGCCTGGTACAATCGTGAGCCTCTTCATGACGGGCTTTAGATCTCATCTCAAGAATCTGCCTTACCATTTCATCATTGGATGCCCTTACCATTTCCTGCAATGCCATTACGATCTCCTCCTCTTGCTTCAATTCATCCGGGAGATTATCTATATCATCTGCATAGATTTCTCCGAACTTTAAAATGTGCAACCACTTTTCAAAATGTCATTGACTATAAATTAATCTACTCGGAATCCTTTTCAATCTCCTTTATCTTTTCCACGGGAAGGCCGGTTATCTGTGCGATTTGTTCTATAGAGAGGCCTATTTTAAGTGATTTCCTGGCAATTTCTATTTTTTCTTTCTCCATAGCTCTTTCTTCAAATTTTGTTATAACCACAGAACTCACCCCCTTTGTGTAGCTTCTTATTTCATTATAAAAAGCAAACCCATTTATTTTATTATTGATTATTACCATACAAACCCCATTCTTTCCAGATGAGCATTTACTTTCTCTTCCAGTTCTTCAACTGTCTTCTCCATCTCAGGTAAAGGAGTTTCATACCGTTCTGCCAGTTCTTTTATCCTCCCTGTAAGCCTCTGGCTGATGCGGTCGGCCTCTGTATGAATAGCCTTATTTATACTCTTCATCCACTTTTCTTCCACTACTATATTTTTTATCTCATCAACAGTCAGTGCCGGGTATTTCTTTACAAGTTTCACTTCAAGGTCTTTCCAGGCATTTTTTATTTTCTCTTTCAATTCACTCTCTCTGTCCAGCAAATCCGAATAATCTTTTAATAAAACCAGTTCTTCACTATTTTCCGAAGATTTTTTATTCACTTCTTTAAGGTGATTTGTAATGGTCTTTTTGCTGATCCTCCCTTTTTCATCCATTACTTCCGCCAGAAGCCCTTCATCTCCACCGTGTTCTTCTCTGAGTTCCTCCATCCTTGCTATAAGAGTCTCTTTTTCACGTTCCAGCTCGTCAATGTATGCCTTCTCTTTCCCGAAATAAACCTCAATAATTAAATCTGTCGGTATAAGTCTTCCAAAAAGACCTGCCATACCTTCGACTTCTTTTTTCTTACCTTTTTTATCTTCTTTTGTAAGGCGAAGGATGTCATTACCTGCCATCCAGCCCTCGGCAGAAAGTTCATACATATCATCCTCCATGGTCTCAGACCAATAGTTCATCAGGTGCTGATAGATATCATATTTATCTACCAGATAAAGATTTTCATAAGAACTGAGGATATTTTCAGATATGCGATTTATTACATCTTTTGGTCTTAATCCTTTATCTAACTGTTTTAAATAATCGATAGTGTTCTTTTTAAACAATTTAAAGGTATTTTCTATTTTTTCTCCGTAGGCAATAAATTCAGGGTGGTCGAATATAGTTGACTTTATTTTATCTTTCTCTATTTTTAATTTAACATATCCTGGGCGGTTATTCTGAATAAAGAGATCATTTTTAAGTGTGGGATAAACCTCCCAGTAGTCTTTGAGAGCGTCAATATCACGGGCAGGAATATCTCCACGGAGATGAGCTTCTATGTCCTGCATATCTTCATCTTCCTGGCTGTCAATGTATCTGGGAATATTCAAATTGTATTCGTTTTTCTCTATTTCTTCCAGTGGTATCATACGGCTGTATTTTGGAAGTTCAAGCTGACGATTAAAGACATCTACAATTTTACGAATATCCTGTTCCCTGAGACGGTTTTTGTTTCCGTCTTTCATAAAACCCTTTGAGGCGTCTATCATGAAAATTCCCTTTCCCTCTCCGGCATTTTCCTTATCAAGAACAATTATACAGGCCGGAATACCTGTGCCATAAAAAAGGTTTGGAGGAAGGCCAATTATGCCTTTAATATAGCCTCTTTTAATAATATTTCTTCTGATTTCTCCTTCCGTATTTCCTCTGAATAACACACCATGAGGAAGAATACAGGCCCCTTTACCTTTGCTTTTAAGAGATTTTATGATGTGAAGTAAAAAGGCATAATCTCCGTTTTTTGAAGGAGGTATTCCAAATCCGGTAAAACGTTCATAAACATCATGTGAGGGGTTAATGCCATTACTCCACGATTTGTAGCTGAAAGGCGGATTTGCAACTACATAATCAAAGGTCTTTAAATAACCTGTTTTTTCGTCTGTAAAAAGCGGTGAAGCTATGGTATTACCCTGCTTTATATCTGATGCAGGGTTTCCATGTAGCCACATATTCATAACAGCAAGAGCACGGGTTGCATTGTCATTTTCCTGGCCATAGATAGTAACTCCCCTTGTGGCTTCATCGGCGGCCTTTAACAATAGCGACCCTGATCCACAGGTGGGATCATAAATCGTTTCAGACTGGCTTTTAGACAGGTTTATCCCTATGACTTTTGCTATTATGCGGGATACTTCTGCAGGAGTATAGAATTGACCTTTGCTTTTTCCACTTTCAGTAGCGAAATGTCTCATAAGATATTCATAGGCATCGCCGAGGATATCATCATTTTCTGCCCTGTTGTTGCTGAAGTCCAGTGCCGGATTTTCGAATATAGAAATCAGGTTGGACAGGCGATCAACCATGTCTTTCCCTTTACCGAGTTTGTCCGGGTCGTTAAAATCTGCAACCGTAATAACTCCTTTGAGTTCATTGGCTTCGGCAAGTTTACCGATTATTTTATTAATTCTATCCCCTATGTCTGACTGCCCTTTCAGTTTTATCAGGTCTTTAAAGCCTGCTCCTTCCGGTATGTCTATTATGGAATCTTTTTTACCTTCGTATTTATCCGAAACATATTTTATAAACAGCAATACCAACACATAGTCTTTGTACTGGCTTGCATCCATTCCACCCCTCAGTTCGTCACAGCTTTTCCAGAGGGAACTGTATAATTCTGATTTTCTTATGGCCATTCATTTCTTCTCTTTTCTACTGATTTTTCTCAAAATTTTCTGTACATGCAATGCACAGATCATCTGAAGACTATCTTTATAGTTAGTTTCATAACTATCCATAAATAATGACCTCGTAATGCGTAAAGCGTAATGCGGGATGCGCAGGGATTAAACCCGTCACCCATCACGCGTTACGCGTCACGACGACTTAAATTCTAATAAGTTATGACATACACTATAAATTATTTAGATAAACTGCCTCTAGTTAATTTTCATCTAAAGCCTTATTTTACGGCATTAAAAATGAAAATTCCTGTACCTTAAATCTATCTCAATATTTCCATTATCATTCATGTTTCAACTGGAACACCGGTATAACACCACCTCCGGCAGATACGTTTATAACATCTTTTTCCGATACCCTTCCGAGCATTCCCACATATTTTCCTCCGAACACATAGGGAGAGAGATTGAAAAACTTCTTTTCCAGAACGATTTTATTATTTTTTATAACAGGTATTTCAGTTTCAGGTATTTCAACATATTCCTGAACTGTCCAGTCAGATGAACCGACATTCGCTTCCAGGCAATCCGACCATTCTGCTTTACCTGTGGATTTACCTACGAGAACTCTGTAACCTCCTGCGCCCCATGAAGGTTTCAGAGTGAGTTCATCTTTATGTGTCAGTATATAAGTCTTCAGACTCATTTCTTCTCCTTCTTTGGAAAGAGTTACAGTTTCATCCAGTTTTCTCGTCCACGGAATATGTGCTTTTATGAATTTTACTTCATCTTCGGTGAAATAATGGTGATTGAAGTGATTTGACAGGAAGGAAAGCAGGGATTTTTCAGAACCCAGGATGGAGCGGAAGGAATTTACAAGACAGGCGCCTTTATTAAGAATAGATTTTTTGAAATCCTTCATTTCCCTGGGGAATCTCAGGTAAAACTGGGCTTTAAGGGATCTTATAAGGAGGTTGAATTTAATGCCGTTCGAGTAGAGTCTTCCGTCACGGAATTCCAGGTCTCTCGGGTCGATTATATTGGCCTCCACACCGTTTTCTATAAAGAAATCCCTCACTATTTCATCATCCTGTTTCATGGTAATTTCCCTGAAAGACACAAGACCACATCGCGGTTTTTCCCCTTCTTCCGCAAATTCATTGAAACATTTCATGGCTGCATTAAAGAGACCTCTTGTTATCTTTCTTTCTTCCCTTATGCCGAAATCAGCTATAATATCTCTGTAGAAAGACTGTTCCGCAAAAACATCTTCATACATATCAACCCAGCCTTTACCGCCGGGATTGTCCGTATTGAATTCTATATATTTAAGGGTTTTACCGTCAAAGAGTATATCCAGTCTGTTCAGAATTGTAGCTTTCAAATATCCCGGATCGGCATGGACAAGCTCCTGAGGGATTTCATGATAGGGAAAATAATCCCTTATGGTTTCATCCTGAAAATACAGGTCTATGATTTTATCTATCATAGAATCGAATATTTCAGAGGTCTTTTCTATGAGTTCCATGGATTCTTTTTTTAGAAACATGGGAACAAGGGTTGTCTGAAAGGTACTGTCTCCGTAGACACATCTTTTTTTTATGAGTTTTTCCGTGGCCCTGTGGCGTTCTTTTATTACTTCATCCGGGTTTTTCTGCATCCATTCTATTAATTCCTTGAATTTACTCTCCAGTTCAAAAGATTTTTTCATATTTTATTTATTCCTTTCTTTAATTGGCGTGAGTCGTGAGACGTGAAGTAAATTTTCCTTACTTTTCACTCTTCAACTTCTTCAGAGCTTCTATAGCTGTTTCTCTCAAATAAATCGAATCATTCTCTAAAAACCTGAGTATTTCCTCTCTGACTGATATATCACCTATATCCCCGAGTGATCTGATACAGGCCTGTTTTACTATTACCGAACTGTCATGTTTCAGTAGATAGACGATTTTTTTCAATGCTTTTTCACATTTTAACTTTCCGAGCAGTTCCACAGAAAGTGCTTTTATGAGGTTATTTTTCTCTTCTGTCTTTTCCATAAGTAAATCTATTACTTCCTCTCCCAGAGACACTATTATATCTTCCGCACTCTGCATCTGTCTTGTGTGTCCTTCAAGGATGGAATTAAGAAGATAAGGCACTGCCCTTATACCTATGAGTTTGAGGGCAGTTTTTGCGCTGTTTCTTATAGCAGGGTTTACAAGTTTTAACATATCTATTAAACAGGGGATTGCTTCTCCAGTTTCTATTTCTCCTATAACAGCGCAGGCTTTATTTCTTATCTGACTCCGGCTGTCTCCCAGTGCTTCCAGAAGAATAGCCATGGATCTCTTACTTTTTATTTCTTTCAATACAGATATGGCTCCCAGTTTTGCTACAGCCGGCGAGTCGTCTTTTATTATTTTCTCGATGGAATCTAAAGAAGACTCTCCCAGTTTTATTAAAGCTTCTTCGGCTTTTACCCTTATATGTATATTCTGGGATGATAAATCCTTTGACAGGAGATCTGCACTTATTTCTTCAAGTTTCCATGTTTCTTTTTTCATGTTAATTTCCTGACAAGAAAGTCCGACATTACACTGTATCTTTTCATATCACTCTCTGATTTCAGAGAACTATGGCCTTCATCATGAAAAAGAAAAAGTTCAAATTCTTTGCCATATTTCTTCAGTTTTTCCACAAGTTGATCCATTTCCGACACGGGGACTCTCACATCTTTCTCGTTATAAATCAACAGCAAGTGAGCCTTCAGGTGTTCTATAAAATTAACAGGTGATCTGTCATAATAAAAGGCTTCGTCTTTTTCTGGCTCAGAGAAACCATATTTATCTATAAGGAGATTTCTCATCCAGCGGGTCGTATTTTTATAAAAACTGGCAAGATTTACAGGCCCCACTGCGTTTATTCCTGCTGTCCACAGGTCAGGATATTTGACTGAAGCCATCATGGTTATATATCCTCCGTAACTGCCTCCGCCTATGGCTATTTTCTCTATAAAACCAAGTCCACGGAGATATGCCGCAGCAGAAACTACATCGTCCAGGTCAGGGCCTCCCCAGTTTCTGTAAAGGGCATACTCAAAATCTCTTCCCTGTCCCGTACTCCCTCTTATATTGGGTGCAAGGACTGCTATGCCCCGGGACACCATAAGCTGTATAAAGGGATTCCATCCGTTAAAATGCTGGCTCGCAGGGCCTCCATGGAGCCATAAAAGACATGGATAAGTACCGGATTCTGACGGTTTATAAAAAAAAGCAGGAATCTTTTTATTGTCAGAAGATTTATAATAAATTAATTCTGCTTCTGCCATTTCTGTTTCATCAACCCCTGCAGGAGCAGAATATGTAAGCCTTTTTATCTTATTATCGGAAGAGACAAAAATTTCAGGAGCAATAGAGGAACTGTGATATCTGAAAGCAATATTTTTTCCGTCGCGAGACCATTGAGCTGAAGATGTAACACCTTCAGGGAAACCGGGGGTTCTGATATTCCCTGACTCAATATTAAAGATCTTAAGCTCCATATTCCCTTCCCTGTTTGAAATATAGAGGATTTCCTTTCCATCGGGAGACCATTCGGGAAGATTCTGTTCATATTCTTCAACTGGAAGCCATGTTATGTTTCCACCGGGGAAAGAGATAATACCGATTCGTTTTACTCCTTCATTATCTGACACAAAAACTATTGATTTACCGTCACGAGACCATCTCGGATAGGAATTTACACCTTTCAGGTCATGAGTAAGATTTAATAGATTCCCGTCTTTAAGATATATTACGTCAATATGTCCCTCTTTTTTACCTGTCATGGAGAAAAAAGCTATACGATTCCCGTCGGGAGACCACCGGACATCTCTTTTTAATTCTCCTGTATCTGTTATCTGTTCGTCTCTGCCTGTATCTGTTGAAATTATATGAATATTATATTTTTTGTCTATTTTTTCAATACAGGCAATCCTTTCGCTGTCAGGGCACCAATCCATGTCGGTAATTTCGATAATTCCTTTTGCGGGAAATGTTTTTACAGATCTTCCTCTGAAATCTGTAACGGAAAGATTGTATTTTTCACTGCCATCTTTCTCCGATAGAAATGCTATTTTCTCCCCGTCAGGAGATACCTTGAAATTCATTACATTGCCGGAAAATACTGTAACCTGCTTCGGGTAAGGTTCTTTTATGTTTATTTCCCATATATCCCATGTGCCGTTTATGTCTGTTGTAAAATATATAGATGAATTGTCTTTATTCCAGTGGAAAAGACCGATTTTTTTTATAGATGACAGAAGTTCTACAGGTATTTCTCTCATAATGGGCTTCTTCTTTCGTAACGCGTAACGCGAGAAATATACTGACCTGAGCATAAGCAATTAATATTTTAATATGTTATAAACCAGATTAGATAAGGTTTTCTGACTTTTCACTTCTCACTTCAGTAAATCCTATAGATGGATTATTCGACATAAAGAAATATATTTCCTTGACATGGATTCTTTAATAAAAGGATTATTTCACACTTAAGGAGAATAAAGTTACTTCGTAGACGACAGTATAATTACCCGGCAATGCACAAAGGGTCAGCTATAAACCTGTGACGCGTGACGCGTTACGCGTCACAAATACAAAAGGAGTCACCTATGTTCTGTCCAAAATGCAATAAAAAATTCAGTGATTTTGAGACTATCTGTCCGACATGTCTGACTGAACTTAAAGACGAATTTTTAACAGGCAGTAGCCCTGTCTCTAAAGTTACTCCCATAAGTGATGAAAAAGAAACAAGACATCTGCCTTATTCGGTCAGAAAACAGCCTGAAATAACTCCATATCCTGAAATAAGTCCATATAATGGCACTCCTCCTGCTCAGAATAATAATATAGTCGGTATCTCAATTGCCATTGCCGTCGCATTGGTAATTCTGTTCATAATGTCTACAATAATCCCTTTTATACTTACAAGATATAAAGAAACATCATCTCTTCAGGAAAGTAAAGAGCATAAAAATAAAGCCCTGAATTATTACAGGAATAAACAATACAGAGAAGCCATTACTGAATATGAAAAAGCTATAGAGAAAGATCCGAACGACTCTGCCAGTTATAATGATCTTGCAGATTGCCATTACTATCTTTCGGAGTATGGCAAAGCAAAAGACTATTATTTAAAGAGTCTTTCTCTTGATCCGAATAATTATGAATCACTTTATTATACGGGGAATTCTCTTTATTACGAAGGCAATTATAAAGAAGCACTTACCTGGTACGTAAAATCTATTGATAAAACCTCATGCCCTTATGATTCTTATGATGCTATGGCCTTGTGTTATTATAATATGAAAGATTATAAATCTGCCGGAGAATATGCTCAGAAAGCCATAGATATTAATCCTTCAGGCGGTTCTCCATATCTCACTATGGGGAATATTTATTATACGGAGGAAAAAATAGATAAAGCCGAAAAATATTATAATAAAGTCCCTTCTTCTTATTCCTGTTATTATGTTGCTCTTTATAACCTGGGTAATATTTATTATTACTACAAAAAAGATAATAAAAAAGCTATAGATTATTATGAAAAATGTCTCGCATTAAACCCTGATTATTATTACGGTCATTACAAATTAGGTCTTGCCTGTTATGATACGGGAGAATTCGAAAAATCCATCGAACATGCCAGTAAAGCCCTGAAGCAGGCTCCGAATGATATTTATCTTATTAATAATATAGGAATAGATTATTATGAACTGAAAGATTATGATAAAGCAATGGAATATTACGAAAAAGCTTTAACTATTGATCCGAATTATCCCTATGTATATTATAATATAGGTCTTATATACGAAGCAAAAAATGATAAAAAGAAAGCCCTGGAATATTATAAAAAAGTTCTTGAAGTGGATAAAAATGGATATCTTCTTTCAGATGCAAAGAAAAAGATCAAATTTCTCAAGTAAAAAAACGTTGATAAGATCTACAGTTCACTTTTTTCCTCATAAAATATATCGGAAATATAATATTTACTCACACGGAGATACTTATGTTGAAGGGGGTACCATTTACTGACCTGAGCATAAGCAATTATGTGTATTTCATAACTTATTAGAATTTAAGTCGTCGTGACGCGTAACGCGTGACACGTGACGGGTTTAATCCCTGCGCATCACGCATTACGCTTTACGCATTACGAGGTCATTATTTATGGATAGTTATGAAACTAACTATAAATTTCATAAAAGCCAGATCTCAGGGACAGCTTGCGGCATATAAAAAAAATCAGTAATTTTAAGATTATTTACAAAAAATGTCTGACTGAACTTAAAGATGAATTTTTAACAGGCAATAGCCCTGTTTCTAAAGTTACTCCCATAATTGATACAAAAAAACCATATAATTTTATAAATAGCTACACATGAAAGCTTCTTCCAGGCTTATAATCCCGTCTACAGCCTTTTTTATTGCATTTTCCATTAACGATGGATAACCGGCATCATTAAAACATTTTCTTATATCATCAGGACTATTGTAAACCTGATTTATAATATCAATAACGTTTTCTCTTCTCGGAATAACTTCATATATTGCAATCCTTTTTCCAAAACCTGTACCGTTACAGCTATCACAGCCAGCACCATAGTAAAAACAGTCCCTTTCTTTTAATATAGAAGTGTAGCCCTGCATCTTACGAAATAATTCAGGCCTGATATTTGCTTTCCTTTTGCAATCTTTACATATAGTTCTTACCAATCTCTGCGATATAGAACCTCCAAAGGAAACTGAAAGATGATATGGTTTGATGCCAGTAGTATTTAATTCAAAAAGTGCCGAAGCTATATCACTGGAATGACATTGTAATAACAACATCTGACCGAATATAGCCATTCCTACAATTTCTTTGCTTACCCGAAGATCTTCTGTATCAGATGAAATACATATTACATCAGGTTTTTGAAATCTCAACGCTTTAAGTGCAGTATAAGTATCCACCTTTCCGGAAGGTAAAACTTCTGTCTGATAAATTCCATCTATTACATGGCTTACAGGAGATTCAAGAGTATGTATATCCAGGTTTCCTTTAGAAGATTTTAACAAATACATTATAAAGCTGAGAACAGTCGAGGTTTTTCCACTTCCGATAGGTCCGCATATAAAGATAAGGCCCCTTTTACTACCGAGTATATCTTTTACATCTTTCAGTTCTTCTGTTCCCAGACCGAGGCAGTCCAGATCATCTTTACAAACCAGCAAATTTGATGAATTTTGCAGGTTAATATTTATCTTTTCACCGAGCAAAGTCGGGAAAGAATTAATCCATAAAGAAGTTCGGATAGAATTTAATTCAATATCTACCATACACCTCTGAGGGAAAATCTTATTGTTCATATTAGTTATTTTTCTTATAAATCCTGTCATAAAGTTATACAGTTTATCAGAGAGTCTGATTATTTCTACATTTTTTCCTTTTATTCTGAATATTATTTTAAATTCACGTAAGGCAGGAGATAAAAATATATCAGCCCCATCTCTGCTTATAGCACTTATAATAATCTCTTCCCATAATTCCATTACCAGTTGTTCTATATCATCTGCCGGTATTATATTAAACAATGGAGACATGTAATCCGGTGTTTTATTTGCATCTCTGACATTTTTATAAAAAAATTTTTTTGCCTCTTTTAAAATATCAACAGTGGTTTTCGTATCTCTATCAGATGTTTCCATAAACTGGATTAAATTAGAACGATAAAATCGCCAGGACTTTCCAACTTTGAAACATTTTATCTTTCCTTCTCTGATCCAGCGATATAGAGTACTGTGCGAAACATTTAAAAATTCGGCGGCACTATCTATAGTAAATATATCCTGTTGCAAAGTAAGTTCCCCTCTTTAATTTATCAAATATAATATTACATTTAAAAAAAAATCTGTTTTGTTGATTTTCAGTCAGTAATATATCTATACTTTCGCAGATTTCAGAAAAAGCCTTGAGTTTATTAGGTTTTATGTTTTAACTGAAGTCAATAAAATCAAAGGTTTTATAAAAAAGTGCGAAAGTATAGTAATATATTATAACACAATATTTCATAAAATTTTGTTAACATTTTATTAACAAAATTTTGTTGACTTGTCAATATATATTTGTTATCATAAATAACAATGAATAATAAAGAAGAATAAAAGATATATAATGGCAATGCATTTAAATATGGAGGAAGATTTATGATGAGAGACATCAATTGCAGTAATGCTACTCCAAAAATGGGACAGGCCTATAAACTTTTCTCAGAAGTTACTAAGGGAGAATGTGTTAAAAGGGAAGTCCTGGAAAGTATATATGATGAAATAAAACAATCCCCTCTTACAACAGAAGATGAAAAATGGATAGCAACAATGGCAAGAAAGAATATTGACAGTGACGCAGTTGCAACACCATGGGACCACAGATTAAAAGATAGAGAAGCAGTAAAGGTAGGGGAAATCTTTTTAGAAGAATGCTTTACACCTGAGGCGCAAAAAGAGCCTGTAGAGAAAAACGTTATTGATGCTACTTACAGATCGGTACAATCTGTTGAAACCCCTTACAGCCAGATAAAAATCTTTGACAATTTCTACAGTGGTACCAAATATGGTGTAAATCATAAAAGTCCTTCATTCAATCTGATGCTTGAATTTATAAAATCTATCTCACATGATGCGTATGGCCATGTAAATATTAATGAGAATGACGCAGTAAAAATCGGTCTCTTAGCACTGGAACACATGACTATGGCGGGGCCATATTCAGAAATAACATCTAAATTTTTCTCTGCCGCACTGAATGCTGTTGAAAGCAAAAAAGCTAAAGAATGGTTAAATGATGCGAAAGAATACTGTGCCAGTAAAGGAAGTGCCGGTGGGAAAGAAATATTACTTCCTTCTCCGAAAAAGTCTCCGGAGGCAATGAAAAAGGCTACTCTCTGGGACGACATTGACTATTAACTTTCGATAGTTCGTGGCTAAATATGATTTTTATAGAAGAAACTACTGGTATAAAACAGATTATTAATGAAATTTAACATAAGGAGGAAAACATATGGTTATAGGACAAAAAAATCTGACAAAACTCGTTGGATTTATTAAAAACAGTGTAGACACAGAAACTCTCAGCAAGGCTTCTATGTCAGACATACCGGAAATGTTAAAAGGTTCTGTAGATACAGCAACTCTCAGCAAGGTTTCTCTATCAGACATACCGGGATTTTTTAAAGGTGCTGTAAAAGGCTGGGGAACAAGCTTCAAAAATTTAGGTAATGTCGAGCTTTATAAAGAAGCTGCAATGGAACATTCCGGTATAGACATAAATAATCTCCTCCAGAGAGATTAATGTCTGGAGCAATCAAGCTGTCAGTTCCTCTGGAGTAAGCTTTTCTCCTTTCTCCAGAGGGAAAAAGATTTTCTCAGTAAAGTTACTGACCTGAGCATAAGCAATTAATATTTTAATATGTTATAAACCAGACTAGATAAGGTTTTCTGGCGTTTCACTATTTACTTCTCACTTCAGTAAATACCTGTAGCGCCTTTCAGATTTGCCCTTGTAAGATCTGCTTTACTTATGTCTGTTTTACTGAGATCGACATTATTTAAATTGGCTCCTGTAAAATTTGCGCCTTCTATATTTGTGAGGCTTAAATCTGCGCCTGTAAGATTTGTATAACTCAGATTGGAATTGTTTAAATTTGCATCACTCAAATTTGCGTTGCTTAAATCTCCGTAACTTAAATCTGCCCCTGTGAGATTTGCATGACAGAGTCTGGCTTTACCTATCCAGGTTTTACTCAAATCTGCTTCTGTCATATTTGCCCCGGACAGGTTACTTTCAGTTAAAAGAGCATTACTCAGGTTTGCCCTGTTAAGATCCGCTTTATTTAAATCTGCATAACTGAGATCACTGTAGCTTAAATTGGCATCTTTAAGGTTTGCCCTGCTTAAATCTGCATGGGTTAAATCAGAACCGTTCAAATCTTTCCCCTCAAGATCAATACATCTCAGGTCTGCATAACTCAGAATAACATTTTTCAGGTCAGTACCTTCAAGGTCTGCATAAAGGAGCCTGGCTTTTTTCATATTAGCTCCTGTCAGAAGAGCATTACTGAGATCGACATTTGTAAGATCTGCATAACTGAGATCTGCTTCCGTCAAATTTGCTCCTGATAGACTGGCATTTGACAGATCGGCTCCTGACAGGTTTGCACCCTTCAGATTGGCTCCCTGAAGATTTAGACCCTTCAGGTTTTTTCCCTTCATATCACTTCCACTTAAATCTTTTTTACTCATATCTTCCGGTTCTGACAAGATAATGTCCCCCTTTTTGTCGTGACGCGTAACGCGTGACGCGTGACGCGAGGATTCACCATATAGATGTTTACAGGTATGGTATAATCATAATACAGGAATATTTAAAAGTCAATTGAAAGGCGAAGAGTAGTGAGTAGTGAGTAATGAGCGGTGAAACCACCCGTTACGCGTCACGAACATTATGCAATCAGATTTCAGTCAGTTTCTCATATCAGATCCTGTAATGAAAGGTATAAAAAAACCTTCTGTTTCTATAGAAAAAACAGAAGATTTCTTACCTGCCGAAAGATTTCAGGAAAGAGGTATGGTTGGCAACACCGGATTTTCCGGCATATGTTCCGGCCCAAAACCTCTTGCCATGATGGATGACGGCCAGATTTTTGAATATTCCAGAGAACATGGCACACGCAAATTAGAGCAGTAACCGGTGCCCTTCCTCGCATTACGCATCACGCATCACGCCTACAAAACATCTTTCCCTGTAAAATCCTGTTCAAAGGTATAAAAAACATTACCTGATGTATCAACGAGATCCACTTTTACCTGAAAATAATTCATGCCCAGATATGGACTCGGGCCGTATATAAAATAATCTCTGCTTAAATAGTTTTTAGCTTTCAGTCCTTTTTCTTCCCAGAATTTTATCTGTTCATAATTATCGCCGGGAGTCTGTCTTATATAAAGAATTATAGCATAAGGTTCACTTATATTATTTACTCCTTCATTATATAATTTCACCCTGAGATTTATCTTTTCTCCCCTGCTTATTATTATAATTTTTGATATGGTAAGACGTGACAGATTTGATGAAGTTACTCCGGTCTGAACATTTTTAGCAAAACCGGGAGAAGAAGTATTACCGTAAAGATATGATTTCGGATCTCCCTGAAGAATTTTAATTTTAACTGCAGACAACAGGTTTTTACTCCAGTAACCTTCAAACCAGATTTTATCTCCCTGTCGAATATCTTCAAAATTCAAAAAATTATTGTCTATTTTTATTTCAGTAGAATCATTTATTTTCAGAATTATTGAACCATAGTCTACTGTATCCACTTTGAGAGTTTTATTATCTTCCTCTATGGATTTAACTGCACCTGCATTTATACATTTCCCTGTATTTACAGGATTTCTGTCATCTCCCGGCATCTGTGCCATCAGGGATGATGCAAGAAGTAGGAAGATGGATAATATGATAAAAAATTTTTTAGACATTTATAATTCCTCCTTTAATCGTGACGCGTAACGCGTAACGCGTGACGGGTGGTTCGTGATGCGTGATGCGTGATGCGTTTTTTCACCGGTACCGGGCGGACACAGTGGTTCGCCCCTACTCTTCACGACTCACGACTAACTTTTCACTGAATTTACCCTCTTTCTTCCCTCACATAAGGTATACCAAGGGCTGCCGGTGCTCCGATTCTTTTTCTGGCTGCTCCTTTGGTGGCTATCAATAAAACGAGTATTGTAAATATATATGGTAACATTTTAAGGAGCGGTGCAGGTATATTGGCTATACCTGTTGCCTGAATTCTGAGTTGCAGTGCATCTACTCCTCCGAATAAATATGCACCTGCCGCCGCTTTCACTGGGTTCCATGTAGCAAATATCACAAGGGCAATAGCAATCCATCCCCTTCCTGCGCTCATATCCTGAACCCACATGGGCGTATAGGCAAGAGATAAATATACCCCTCCAAGACCGCACAGAAGTCCTCCCGTAAATATATAGAGGTATCGTATCAGAGAAACATTAATGCCGAGAGAGTCTGCCGTTCTCGGATTTTCTCCTGCAGATCTCATATATAACCCCGGTCTTGTTTTAAAGATATAAAAGTAACACAGAGGTATAAACACATAGGAAAAATAGACAAGTATATCCTGATTGAATAATATGGTGCCTATTGCAGGAATGTCAGACAGTACAGGTATTGCTATCGGAGTAAAACCTTTTGTCGGAATTCCTACAAGATTTTTACCAAAAAGACCGCTCAGGCCTGTACCAAATATGGTAAGAGCTATACCGCTCACTACCTGGTTCGCTCTCAGAGTTACCGTAAGAAAAGCATGGATGAGGCTTATCAGTCCTCCCGCCAGTACACCTGCAAGGACTCCGAGAAAAAGACTTCCCGTATAATGATTTACTGCATAACCTGTTACGGCACCTGTCAGAATCATGCCTTCAAGCCCCAGATTAAGGACTCCTGATTTTTCAGTAAATATTTCTCCTACTGTTGCAAAGAGCACAGGAGTGCCTGATCTTATTGCTGCCGAAAGTATTGAAACTATAAGTATAAACAAATCTCCGTCATTCATAATTAGTATTTTATATTAATTTTATCGTCTATGCAATAGGGTTATATGAGAATCGTAACGGGTAACGGGTAACGCGTGACGGGAGGACAACTTTTATTATATGCTTATGGTCAGGTCACTAACCCATCACCCAAACCCTGATCAATTAATAGATTTATGAAATCAAACTGCAATTTCCAGTAAAAATGAATCTACGTGTCGTAAAAAAACATAATCAAAAAAACACTATCAAAATTGACTTATCAGAGCCAGTATGATAAGTTATTTACAGGAATATATATTTAATCAATAGTCTTCATTCTCGCGTAACGCGTCACGCGTAACGCGTCACAAATCTAAAGAGGTATTCTCTGATGCATGAAGCCGGCACAGTCCTTCATAATAAATATACAGTAAAAAAGCTCCTCGGGAAAGGTGCAATGGGCAGTGTTTATCTTGTAGAAACCATGAGTGACCGTAAACAACTGGTTGTAAAAGAACTGAATTTCTCTGTAGAATCCATGGTTAATAAAGATTCTGCCAGAGAGATATTCTTCAGAGAATCAGAATTTATGGCAAGATTTAATCATGCCGGCCTCCCTGAGATGCACGGTATTTTCAGCCAGGACGGTCATGATTATATTGTAATGGATTATGTAAAGGGCTCTACTCTTGAAGATATAATAAATAAAAGCACAGAGCCAGTACCTTTAGAGAAAGCAATTAAATGGGCCATAGAGATTGCAGATATTTTGAATTATCTCCATAATACCTTTGAAATGCCTCTTATATATAAGGATCTAAAACCATCCAATATTATGATAACACCACAGGAAAAAGTAATGATTATAGATTTCGGCATATGCCGCTACTATAATCCTGATAAAGATACAGATACCTTCCGACTCGGTTCCCCCGGCTATGCGGCACCGGAACAGTATAAAGGACGGGGACAGTCCTGTATACAGACAGACATATACGCACTCGGAGTCATATTATTTCAGATGGTCACAAAATATGATCCTACCCTTACACCATTCAAGTTTCCTCCCATAAAATCACTTAATCCTTCAATAGATGATGATCTGGAGGCCATAATAAACAGAGCCATTCAATTACACCCTCTGAAACGTTATATTGGTGCACTTGAATTAAAAGAAAAACTGGAACAATATAAAAAGTCACATTTCCCCGGCAAACCAGGAGAAATAAAAAAACAGCTTCCACAGCAGACTCCGCCAAAGGCTCCTGCAGTAAAATCTCAGAAAAAAAAGTCACATAAAAAACATTCCCCTCCACCGCCTGCAAAGAAAGGATTTACTTTGATAGAATTCATGATTGTTCTTTCCATAATATCTATTCTGGCAGCTATTTTGATACCTAACATAATTAAAGCAAAGAGGGAAAAAGAATTAAAAATGAGTGGAGAAACCAGGACAGAAAGACCAGATACAAGAGGGGAAACCAGGACAGAAATACCGGGCATAAGCAGAGAAACCGGAACAAAAAGAATGGAATGCATAAGAAATCTAAAGAATATAGCAACCGGTATGGAAATGTGCTTCTCAGATAGAAACTGTTATCCCCCCGGTATTTCCTCTATTGTTCGTCTGGGTTATGTAAAAGAACTTAAATGTCCTTTTTCAAACCAGGCTTATATCTATATAACATCTTCAGATAGAAAAGCATTCACTCTCTGCTGTCCCGGTAATTCGGTCCATGGAAGTGAAGGCGGAAAATTTCAGGGTCATTACCCTCAATACAGTTCTTCCAGAGGTATCATACCGGCTGCTTGGGTAAAGTAAAACTCTGTTATATTTTTATACCGAGAAAAGATTTTAACGTAAAGTAAAACTCTGTTATATTTTTATACCGAGAAAAGATTTTAACGTAACGTAAAACTCTGTTATATTTTTATACCGAGAAAAGATTTTAACGTAACGTAAAACTCTGTTATATTTTTATACCGAGAAAAGATTTTAACGTAAAGTAAAACTCTGTTATATTTTTATACCGAGAAAAGATTTTAACGTAA
>JAKPQU010000445.1 GCA_029555925.1 Bacillota bacterium | reverse complement strand
TACATAAGTGATATAAAATTTAAATCTTCTGAATTACAGAAGGAACTTTCACGATTCCTGCCTGATTATATGGTTCCGTCATGTTTTTTAAAGATTGACGCAATTCCGGTAACTGCCCATGGAAAGTTGGATAGACGTGCTCTGCCTGAGCCGGAAGAAAGTGACCTTGCTTCACATGAGACCTATGTGGCACCCAGGAATGAGAGGGAAGAAATACTTGCTGCCATATGGAAAAAGTTCCTTAAATGCGACAGAGTCGGCATTTATGATAATTTCTTCCATCTTGGCGGAGACTCTATTATGAGTATTCAGGTAGTGGCCAGGGCAAACAGTGAGGGAATAAATATTACGGCATCACAGTTGCTTCGCCATCCCACTATTGCGGAAATATCAGAGGAGGCTGAAAAAAAATCAGTTCCTCAGACAGAGCAAAGACTCCTTACGGGAGAAGTTCCGTTAATACCTGTACAGGAATGGTTTTTTGAACAGGAATTTGAATGTGTCAATCACTTCAATCAGGCTTTTCTCTTTACACTTAAATCAGACGGAAACAGAGAAATTATAGAGAAAACTCTGAATATTTTAGTGAATCATCATGACGGGTTGAGGCTGAGATTTAGAAAAGAACAGGCATGGATTCAGTGGTATGAAAAACCTGAGAAAACTTCTGTCTCAGTCGATATGATAGATCTTTCTTCTGTGCCGGAAGATAGTCTCAATATGTTCATTGTAGAAAAATGCAATTCCATACAAAATTCTCTCAATATTACGGAAGGGCCTGTCATAAGATCGGCCCTGTTTAAAGGCCATAGAGACGGCAGAGACAGACTCTTTATAGCAATACATCACCTCTGTATAGATATGGTTTCGTGGAGAATAATCATAGAAGATTTTCATAATATATACAACAGGCTTTTTTCCGGACTGCCGACCTCACTCCCCGGCAAAACCTCTTCTTACAGAGACTGGTCAGAGGGGTTGAGAAAGTATATTCCGGTAGCAGAAAAACACAGTGATTACTGGCTCGGACTTCTCAGGGATGCCTCTCCTCTTCCTGTAGAATATAACGAATCTAAATTTTCCGATATAAGAGACTATAAAGTTTCTCTTTCAGCTCATGATACGGAACTTTTATTAAATGCCGTTCCTTCTGTTTATAACACACAGATTAACGATATATTGCTTTCTGCCCTTCTTCTCGCATTTAACCGTTCTCTTAACGTGCCTGATCTGGTAATAAATCTGGAAGGACACGGAAGAGAAGAGACTGTTTCTGAAGTCAATCTGTCACGGACAGTTGGATGGTTTACCACGATATTTCCTGTTCATCTGAAGCTCCCTTCAGACACCGGCGGAAAAGATTACGGCTCTCTTATAAAATCGGTAAAAGAAACTATGAGAGCCATACAGGTTAACGGTATTTCCTACGGAGTGTTAAGATATTTTTCTCATATAAAAGAAGAATTGAAAAAACTGGAATGTAAGAGAGTGGCCTTTAATTATCTTGGCCAGTTCGGAGGAGAAACAACTGGCGGGGAATTGTTCACTGCTATGGAAGCACGTTCGGAAGGTTCAGTATCTTCAGAGAACAGTATAATAAATCTTCTGGATATTAACGGCTTTGTAATGGACGGTTCTTTATCTATGACTTTCGGCTACAGCACTCATATCTGGGATGAGAAAAAAGCTAAAGAACTGGCCGACCATTTCATCGGAAGTCTGAAAGATATAATCAATCACTGTATCGAACAGGGGAGAAAACATTTTACTCCTTCCGATTTCCCTTTTGCCGCAGTAACTCAATCTTTCCTCGACAATATAAGTGACCCTTCGTCCATTGAGGCAATATACGGCCTTTCACCTCTTCAGGAAGGACTCCTCTTTCATGCAGTAGCTTCTCCCGATTCGGATCAATACTGCACACAGACTTCCTGGACCTATAAAGGAGAGATAGATGTAAATGCTCTAAAAGAGGCCTGGAATGGCATATTTTATTCTCATCCCATTTTTAGAACAGCTTTTGCCTGGGAAGAAACTGATACACCTTTTCAGATAGTTTACAGAAATGCCTCTCTTCTATGGTACAGCATGGACCTCAGTGAAATGGATCGGGAAAAGCAGGCAGAAAAAATAGAAGCTGTGAGGTTAAAGATAAGGCGGGAAGGCTTTAATCTGCGTAAGCCCCCTCTTTCGTATCTTCACATCTTCATACTGGGGAAAAATGAATACAGGTTTATATGGACATGTCATCATATCCTTATAGATGGATGGTCAATGCCTTTAATAATGCAGGAACTGAAGAGAAGGTATGAAGCTCTTGTAAATAAAGAAATTCTGAATATGAAGCCTGTAAAGCCTTTTGAAGCCTATATAAAATGGCTGGCAGAACAGGATATGGAGAAAACAATGGATTACTGGAAAAACAATCTTTCAGATTTTTCCGTTCCCACTCCTCTTACTGTAAACACCGGTGAATTGGACATTCATAAATCCATTGAAAATCTGAAAGAACATATTCATTATCTTCCGGAGGATTTTATGGCAGAATGTCAGACCTTTGTCCGTTCCAATCGTGTAACACTTAATGCCCTTGTACAACTGGCATGGGCTTCTGTCCTGTCTCTCTACAGCGGTTCTGAAGACATACTTTACGGCACCACTGTGTCAGGAAGACCGCCGGAACTTGCGGGAGTCGAAGAAATAATAGGACTCTTTATAAATACCATTCCTCTGAGAGCAAAGCTAAAACACAATGAATCTACCCTTTATAATCTTAAGAATATTCATAGTACCATACAGGAAGGCAATAATTTAAGCCATATATCTCTGAATAAACTTCAGCCTCTTGCAGGTATTCCTCCCGGAGAATCACTTTTTTACAGTCTTTTCGTTTTTGAAAATTATCCTCTTGAAGAAGAAGGCACCCATAAGAAAACTTTGGCCATGACAGACATAAAGGCTTATGAAAAGACTAATTATCCTTTAAATGTTATTGTTGCGCCGGGAAAAGAACTCTGTGTAAAGATTTTATATGACGGCGACTGTTTTACGGAACATGTAGTAGAAAATATGAACGATCATATAGAATCCGCTCTGAAATGGATTTTAAGTAATCCTGAAAATCTTCTGAAAGATATGGATATAGTTTCAGAGAAAGAAAAAGAGATACTGCTAAAAACCTTTAATGACACTTACTTCGAAGTTCCACAGGACGTAATAATTCAGGAACTGATAGAAAAACAGGCAGAATTAAATTCAGAAAAAATTGCTGTAGTCTATAAAAATGAAAAATTTTCTTACAGGGAACTGAATGAAAGAGCCAATAAACTGGCTCATGTGCTGAGAGGAGAAGGGGTGAAGCGTGACAGCAGAGTAGCCATACTTCTGGATCGATCGTGCCATATGATTGTAAGTGTTCTTGCTGTCGTGAAATCAGGAGGGTGTTATGTCCCCATAGATCCCGAATATCCGATAGAAAGGATAAAATATATAATTTCAGACAGTGATTCACTTATGTTAATCACAGAACCTCATCTGGCTGAAAAAATAAATCCGTCAATTCCTGTGCTTTATGCAGCAGACCCTGATGACCTGACCTCCCGTCACGCGTCACGCGTTACGCGTCACGATTCTCACAAAAATCCCGACATAATAAATACTCCGAACGATCTGGCTTATATTATCTATACATCCGGGTCTACGGGACAGCCGAAAGGTGTCATGATAGAACACCGGTCTCTTATGAATATGTGCATCTGGTATAAAAATACCCGTCACCTGAGTGAGAAAGACAGTATGACAAAATATGCGTCATTCGGATTTGATGCTTCCGTATGGGAAATATTCCCATGTCTCATATCAGGTGCCACTCTCCATATAATAGGTGAAGATATAAGGCTTTCTCCGTCAGAATTAAATTCCTATTATGAAGAGAATAATGTAACTGTAAGTTTTCTCCCGACCCAGTTTACGGAACAGTTTATAGAAATGTTTGAAAATAAAAGCCTGAGATGGCTGGATACGGGCGGAGATAAATTGCGCTCTTTTAAGAAGAAGAATTATGCCGTAGTAAATAATTACGGCCCTACCGAATATACGGTATGCACCACGAGTTTTATAATAGATAAATATTATGAAAATATCCCCGTAGGAAAACCTGTATATAATACGACTGTTTATATTCTGGATAAATATAACAGGATGGCTCCTCTCTGTGTGCCGGGAGAACTGTGTATTTCGGGTGCCGGTATGGCAAGGGGATATCTGAATAGACCGGAGCTTACGGAAGAGAAATTTGTAGAAAATCCCGTTGAGCCGGGCCGGAGAATGTATCGGACAGGAGACCTTGCGCGGTGGCTCCCTGACGGGAATATTGAATTCCTGGGCCGTATCGATCAGCAGGTAAAGATAAGAGGTTTTCGCATTGAACTGGGAGAGATAGAAGAAGCTCTTAAAAAGATAGATGCCATAAGAGATGCAGTGGTGGTTGACAGGAGTGATAAACAGGGAAATAAATATCTCTGTGCCTGTTACATAAGTGATATAAAGTTTAAATCCTCCGAATTACAGGAAGAACTTTCACGCTTCCTGCCCGATTATATGATTCCGTCATGTTTCTTAAAAATCGACAGCATTCCCGTTACTGCCCATGGAAAAGTGGATAGACGTGCACTTCCTGAACCGGAAGAGCGTGACCTGGCCTCTCATGAAACCTATGTAGCTCCCAGGAATGAGAAGGAAGAAATACTTGCGAGAATATGGAAAAAATTCCTTAAATGCGACAGAGTCGGTATTTATGATAACTTTTTTAGCCTCGGCGGAGATTCTATTATGAGTATTCAGGTGGTGGCAGGGGCAAATAATGAAGGAATCCCTGTTACGGCATCACAACTTCTCCGATATCCGACTATTGCCCGAATATCAGAGGAGATTGAAAAGAAAACACTTCCTCTGGCAGAAAAGGGGATTTTAAAAGGAGAAGTTCCCTTATTACCTGTACAGGAATGGTTCTTTGAACAGGAATTTGAAAATGTCAATCACTTTAATCAATCGCTTCTCTTTACTCTGAAGCAGGCCGGAGACGTAGGAATCATAGAAAAGACCCTGAACATGTTAGTAAACCATCATGACGGATTGAGACTCAGATTCAGATATGTAAAGGTTGACGGCGGAGAGAGTGAATATATGGTTCGCCGCAGCACGGAGACAGAGGGAAAATGGATTCAATGGTATGAACACCCGGAAAAAACTGCCCTTCCGGTGGAAGTGGTAAATCTGTCTTCTGTGACTGACGATATTTCTGCCTTTATTACAAAAAGATGTACAGATTTACAGTATTCTCTCAATATTACAGACGGCCCTGTAATAAAAACGGCACTCTTTAAAAACCATAAAGACGGTAAAGACAGACTTTTTATCGTAATACATCGCCTCTGTACCGATATGGTTTCCTGGAGAATAATAGCGGAAGATTTTTGCAGTATATACAAAAAACTTTCTGCCGGCGAAACACCTGTATTACCCGATAAAACCGCTTCATACAGAGATTATTCGGAAGGTCTCAGAAAATATGTTCCTGAAGCGGAAAAACATAGAGATTACTGGCTGAAAGTGTTTAGAGATTATTCAACGAATGAGTCACCGGGCAGTCTGTTTGAAATAACTGATTCCTTCAGCGAAACACTGACACCTTCTGCCTCTGTGAAAAACTATAAAATTTCTCTCGACAGTTATGATACGGAGCTTTTATTAAAAACCGTTCCTTCTGCTTTTAACACGGAGATTACCGATATTTTACTTTCAGCTCTTCTTCTTTCCTGCAACCGCTCTTTTCAGATATCCGATTTGCTGATAAATATGGAAGTAGACGGGCGAGAGACTTTTATAGGAGATGTGTCCCGTACGGCGGGATGGTTTAATACAACCTTCCCCCTCCGTCTGAAGAGTTATTCACTGACAGATTATGATTCTCTTATAAAATCAATAAAAGAAACAGTCAGAGCAGTACCTGACAGTGGTCTTTCTTATCAGATACTGAAATATTTTTCAGACAGAAAAGAAGATTTTAGAGAAGATTCATTGCCAGTATTTACGTTTAATTATATCGGCGACAGTGTTTTGCCGGAAAATGAATTGCTCGCCTCTGAAGAATTTTTTGACTGTTCCTCTATCTATCATATGAATAACAATCTTCTGGATATTAAATCTTTTGTTTCCGACAATAAGTTATCAACAGTTTTTTCCGGCAACGGCCATATCAGATCTGAAGAAAATCTTAAAGACTTTGCACATAATTTTATTGATACCCTGAAAGAGATAATCTATCACTGTATTAAACCGGGAAGAAAATATTTTACTCCCTCCGATTTCCCACTTGCCACGGTGACCCAGTCATTTCTTGACAGTATAAGCGACCCTTCTTCTATTGAAGCCATATACAAACTCTCTCCTCTTCAGGAAGGATTTCTCTTTCATGCCATGTCTGCCCCTGATTCCGACCATTACTGTACCCAGGCTTCCTGGAGTTATGAAGGAGAGCTTCATATAGATGCTCTGAAAGAGGCATGGAATGATGTTTTTTCTGCCCATGGTGCTTTCCGAACAGGTTTTATCTGGGAAAAAGGGGAAGAACCGTTCCAGATAGTTTACCGACATGTTCTTCTGCCCTGGCATACGGTGGATTTAACCGGAAAAAACAGGGAAGAACAGGAAAAAATAATGGAACAGATAAGGGAAAAAGCAAGACGTTCAGTCTGTGATCTTAAAAATCCTCCTCCCTGTTCTCTTTACCTGTTTATAATTGAAACCGGCCATTACAGCTTCCTCTGGACCTATCATCATATTATTCTGGATGGATGGTCTATGCCTTTAATCCTGCGAGAATTGAATAAAAGATATGAATGTATTGTAAATAAAGAAGCCTTTCATTTTAAATCGCCGAAGCCCTTTGAAGCATATATAAAATGGCTTTCTTTACAGAATAATGAAGAACTTATAAATTACTGGAACGATTCTCTGGCTGATTTTTCCGCCCCCACTCCTCTTATACTTAACAGAGCCCGTCTGGACATACATAAACCTGTTGAAAATGCCGGAGAATATTTATATACACTTCCGGAAAGTTTCCTTTCGGAATGTCAGCAATTTGCCCGTTTTTCCCGGGTAACCCTCAATGCCCTTGTTCAACTGGCCTGGGCTTCCGTACTGTCCTCTTACAGCGGTTCCGAAGATATTCTGTACGGCACTACCGTGTCAGGAAGACCTCCCGCTCTTTCAGGAGTCGAAGAGATGATTGGACTTTTTATAAATACCATTCCTCTCAGGGTAAGGTTAAACTATAACGAAACAGTGCTTTATAACCTGAAACATATTCAGGATGTTATACAGAACGGCAATAATTTAAGCTATATATCTCTGAGTAAACTTCAGTCTATGAGCAGTATTGCTCCCGGAGAAGCACTTTTTTACAGTCTTTTTGTTTTCGAGAATTTTCCCTTTACCGGTGAAATGACCGGTATGAAAAATATAAAAATGTACGGTAAATCTACCTATCCTGTGAATATAGTTGTTCTGGCGGAAAAAGAACTGTCCGTAAGTATTGCCTATGACAGAGATTGTTTTACAGAAGACGTAATAGAAAGGCTTGCCTGCCATATAGAACATGCTCTGAAATGGATTTTAAGTAATGCTGAAAATCCTCTCAGGGATATAGATATAATCCCGGAGAAAGAAAAAGATCTTATGTTAAAAACCTTCAATGATACTCATTATGATTTCCCGAAGGAAGCAACTATTCATGAGTTGATAGAGAAAACAGTGGAATTATATCCTGACAGAACTGCCGTCGTTTATAAAGATGAAAAACTTACTTACAGGGAATTAAATGAAAAAGCCAATAAACTGGCTTATGTGCTGAGAGAAGAAGGAGTAAAAGGGGACTGCAGAGTGGGAATTTTCCTGGAGCGATCGTGCCATATGATTGTAAGTATCCTTGCCGTTCTTAAAGCAGGGGGAGCCTTTGTTCCCATAGATCCCCACTATCCTCCGGAGAGAATAAATTATATAATCTCGGATAGCGGTTCCCTTATGCTGCTAACAGCCCCTCACCTGGCAGAACAGATAAAACCGTCGATTCCTGTGTTTTATGGAGCTGACTGTGATGACATAACCTCCCGTTACGCGTCACGCGTTACGCGTCACGATTCCCGTATAAATCCCGAACATATAAATACATCGAACGATCTTGCCTATATGATTTATACATCGGGCTCAACAGGTCAGCCGAAAGGTGTTATGATAGAACACCATTCCCTTGTAAATTTAAGCCTCTGGTTCAGGGAAAGCCATGGTTTTACTGAAAAAGACAGTGTGTCGAAATATGTATCTTTCGGTTTCGACGCCTCAATTCCTGAAATATTCCCTGCCCTTATTTCCGGCGCATCGATTCATATTATTCCTGAAGAAATACGTCTTTCTCCTTCAAAATTGAATGAATATTTTGAAAGAAACAATGTAACGGGGGCAATTCTTCCGACACAGTTCGGGGAACAGTTTATGCTCCTTACAGATAACAGGAGTCTGAGATGGATGGAAGTTGCAGGCGATAAGTTAAAAGCTTTTAAGAAACAGAATTATACTGTGGCAAACGGCTATGGCCCCACTGAATATACTGTGTGCACGTCCAATTTTATTATAGACAGATATTATGAAAATATTCCAATAGGTAAACCCATTTATAATACAGGTGTTTATATACTGGATAAATACGGAAAGATAACGCCTGCAGGAATACCGGGAGAGCTATGTGTATCGGGAGAAGGTGTGGCACGGGGCTATTTGAACAGAGAAGCATTGACGAAAGAGAAATTTGTAGAAAATCCTTTTGTACCGGGGGAAAGGATGTATCGTACAGGAGACCTTGCACGATGGCTTCCCGACGGAAACCTGGAATTCCTGGGCCGTGTTGATGCTCAGGTAAAGATAAGAGGTTTTCGCATAGAACTTGGAGAGATAGAGGAAGCTCTGAAGAAGATAGAACCTGTAAAAGATGCAGTCGTAATAGACAGAAGTGATAAACAGGGCAATAAATATCTCTGTGCCTATTACATAAGTGATATAAAATTTAAATCTTCTGAATTACAGAAGGAACTTTCACGATTCCTGCCTGATTATATGGTTCCGTCATGTTTTTTAAAGATTGACGCAATTCCGGTAACTGCCCACGGAAAGGTGGACAGAAAAGTTCTCCCTGTGCCGGCACAGAGTGAGCTGGCTTCCCATGAGACCTATGTGGCACCCAGGAATGAGAGGGAAGAAATACTTGCGAACATATGGAAAGATGTTCTCCGCTGTGACAGGGTCGGCATTTATGATAATTTCTTCAGCCTCGGCGGAGATTCCATTATGAGTATTCAGATAGCGGCAAGGGCAAACAATGAGGGAATCCATATTACGGCATCAAATATTCTTCGTAATCCCACTGTTGCTTCTCTTTCTTCTGAAATTAAAGAAAAAGCCCATGTTGCCGGAGAACAGAAAATACTTTCCGGAGAAGTACCGTTAATACCTGTTCAGGAATGGTTCTTTGAACAGGAATTTACAGAATTAAATTACTTTAACCAGTCTTTCCTCTTCACATTGAAACAGGATGTGGCAGTAGAGGTTATAGAAAAAACCCTGAATACTCTTCAGACCCGTCATGACGGTCTGAGACTCAGATTTAAACATACTGACGGTGAATACGATTCTGTCACCGGTACACAGCAGGAGGGAAAATGGATTCAGTGGTACGAAAGTCTTGAGAATTCCCGTATTCCCGTTGAAATGTTTGCACTTCCGGACTTATGTCACGATGAGCTCTCAGGATTTATTACGAAAAAATGTACGTCCCTTCAGGCATCTCTTGATATAACTGAAGGGCCGACAGTAAGAGCGGTTATTTTTAAAGGACACTGTGACGGCAGAGACAGACTCTTTATTGCAGTCCATCATCTCTGTGTTGATATGGTGTCATGGAGAATAATTATAGAAGATTTCCACAGTATATACAGAAGTATTTCTGCAGGTGAAACTCCTTCACTTCCGCCAAAGACTTCTTCTTACAGAGAATGGGCTCTCGCTTTAAGGAAATATAATGCAGAAGTTCACAGAGATTACTGGTTAAATGTTCTCGGAAATATTTCGCCTTTCCCAGTAGAGTATAAAGAGTCAACATTCTCCGATATAAGAGAATATAAAGTCAGTCTGCCCTTACAGGAAACAGATCTTTTGATAAATTCTGTTCCTTCAGTCTATAACACTCAGATAAATGACATTTTACTTTCTGCTCTTTTTATGGCATTTAACCGTGTCCTGAATGTGCCTGAAGTGATTATCAATCTTGAAGGACATGGCAGAGAAGAAATTACTGATGAAGTGGATCTGTCCCGTACTGTGGGCTGGTTTACTTCAATTTTCCCTGTCCGCCTGAAGAGTTCATCCATGGAACCGGGAAGTATTATAAAATCCGTAAAAGAAATACTTCGTTCCGTACCCGATAAAGGCCTCTCATATGGAGTATTGAGATACCTTTCGGAAGGTAAAGAAGATTTAAAGAAACTGGAATGTAAGCGAGTGGGCTTTAATTATCTCGGCCAGATAGACTCCTCTATACTTGACGGAGAATTGCTCTGCGGAACAGAAGAATTTGCCGGCCCTCCTGTATCTCCTGAGAACGGTATTATAAATATTCTGGATTTGAACGGATTTATTTCCAAAGGAATTCTCTCTATGATATTTACTTACAGCAATAATATCTGGAAAGAAGAAAGGGTCAAATATATAGGAGATTCTTTTATAGAAAGTCTTAAAGAAATTATTGTTCACTGTATGAAAACAGAAGGGAAACACTTTACGCCATCTGATTTCCCTCTTGCTACTGTAACCCAGTCATTCCTGGACACAATTACTGACCCTTCTTCAGTAGAATCTATTTACGGCCTTACCCCTCTTCAGGAAGGTATGCTTTTCCATACCATTTATGCCCCCGGCTCAGATGAATATTCCATGCAGATTTACTGGCATTACAGGGAAAATATAGATGAAGATGCCTTACGTGCATCATGGGAAAAAGTAATCTCCCGTCATACCATATTGAGAAGTGCCTTTGTGTGGCAGAATATGGAAAAACCTGTTCAGATTGTTCACAGAGACGTTCCTCTCCCGTGGCACAGGGAAGACTGGACTTCTGTGCAGGGCATAGAGGAAAAATTGGAAAAATATCTTCTCACAGATAGGAATGCCGGTTTCGATCTCACAAAACCCTGTCTTATGAGATTTCATCTCATAAAACTCGAAGAACAGCATTACATATTCGTATGGACTTCCCATCATATTATTCAGGACGGATGGTCTCTCCCTGTTATAATGAGTGAAGTAACAGCCTGTTACAGAGCTTTTTCGGAAAATAAGCAGGTAGAACTTCCCGAAAGTCCCCCCTATGAAGAATATATAAAATGGTTCAGGAATGTTAAAAAGTCAGAAACTGAAAAATACTGGAAGGAATATGTGAAAGGTTTCTCCGTTCCCACACCTCTTAATATAGGCAGAAGATCGGTAAAATCCGACAGCCACGGTTATATGCCAAATGTAAAAGAAACAGGAGATGTTTATCCTGAAACCTTTGCCTCTGAAGCTTCTGCTTTTGCGAGAAAACATAAAATTACCGTAAATATCCTTTTACAAATGGCCTGGGCTATAGTTCTTTCAAAATACAGCGGTTACAGTGATGTGCTGTTTGGAGCAACAGTGTCAGGACGACCTGCAGAGCTCAGGGGAGTGGAAAACATGGTAGGACTTTTTATAAATGCCATACCTGTGAGAGTCAAAATGGATGAAAATATTAACATAATCTCACAGCTTGTAGAAGCCCATGAGTCTTTCCAGACTTCATCCAATCACTTTATGATCTCTTTAAATGAGATAAAATCTTTTACGGATTTATCTCCCGATTCCCCATTCTTTGACAGCATTTTTGTCTATCAGAATTATCCCATAAGAGATGTAACGGGAACACATGAAAAACTCAATCCTGTTGACCTTGGAGCCTTTGAAAGGACAAACTACAGTATTACCATTTCATGCGGTATGACGGAAAAAGTCTCTATGAGAGTAATTTATGACGGAGATGTTTTTGAAGAGAATATTATAAAAAGACTTATTGCTCATATCTATGAAGCAGCCCTGTGGATTATGAAAAATCCGGAAAAGTCGATTAAAGATGCGGAAATTATCCCCGGGAGAGAAAAAGAAGAACTTCTTTACAGATTTAATCATACAGAGTGGCCCTATGACAGGAATCTTATGATGAAAGATTTGCTGGAAGAAGCAGCGGAGAAATACGGGGATAATACGGCTGTAGTATATAAAGATGAAAAAATTACTTATCGGGAATTGAATGAAAAAGCAAATACTCTCGCCCGTGTGTTGAGAGAAAAAGGTATCGGAAGGGGCAAAACTGCAGGTATTTTTATAGATCGTTCTGTTGAAATGGTAATAGCAGTAATAGCCGTTGTCAAAGCAGGAGGAGTCTATATACCGGTAGATCACGAATATCCTCCGGCCAGAATAGAATATATGCTTAAAGACAGTGATGCAGACATACTCCTTACACTGCCTTCCCTTGCAGAAAAGGTAAACTTTGAAGGAACTGTTTTATACCTTGATGATGAAAAACTTTATGAAGGAGACAGCAGTAATCTTTCTTCTATAAATGGGCCGGAAGATGCTGTTACCATTATATATACGTCAGGTTCCACTGGAAACCCGAAAGGTGTTATAACAAAACACCTCGGACTTACCCATTTCTGTCTCTGGTATAAAGAGACAAGAAATCTTACGGAAAAGGATAATACGACAAAATTTGTCTCCTTTGGCTTTGATGTTACCATGTGGGAAATATTCCCGACCCTTATGAGCGGCGCCGCCCTCCATATTATAGAGAGTGATATCCGCCTTTCTCCGTATCAGTTAAATGACTATTTTGAGAAAAACAATATTACCGTAAGTTTCCTTCCCACACAGTTCTGTGAACAGTTTATGGCTCTTACGGATAATAAATCTCTCCGGTGGCTTGATACTGCAGGAGAAAAACTCAGAACCTATACAAAACGGGATTATACCCTTGTAAACGGCTACGGTCCGACGGAATATACTGATTGTATTTCATGGTTTATTGTGGACAGGCCTTATGAAAATATTCCCATAGGCAAACCCATCAGTAATACGAGAGTTTATATAGTGGGAGAAGACGGGAAACTCGTTCCTCCCTGTGTACCCGGAGAACTCTGTGTGGCAGGCCACGGTATGACAGGAGGATATCTCAACAGACCTGATCTTACAGGGTTAAAGTATGTAGATAATCCATTTGTAGACGGTGAAAAGATGTACCGCACGGGAGACCTTGCCAGGTGGCTTCCCGACGGAAATATTGAATATATGGGAAGAATCGATACACAGGTTAAAATCAGGGGCTTCAGGATTGAACTTTCGGAAATAGAACAGACCATGAAGAAGATCCCATGGATTACCGAAGCTGCAGTAATAGACAGAGACGATGAAGATGGAAGAAAATATCTCTGTGCCTACTATGTTCCTGTCCGGGATTTTGCTCAAGAAGATGAAACGGTAAAAATAAAAACGTTCCTCAGGGAATCTCTTCCCGATTATATGACTCCCCAGTTTATTATGAAAATCGATGTCATACCTCTTACTCCGAACGGAAAAATTGACAGAAAATCCCTTCCTGCACCTGACGAGTCTATGATAAAAGAAGAATTTATCCCTCCCTCTACAGAGACGGAAAAGAAACTGGCGGCTCTATGGGAGCAGATTCTGGGCGTAAAAGCAGGTCTGAACGGTAATTTCTTCGACCTGGGAGGCCATTCCCTTAAAGCAGTTGCTCTTCAGAGTAAAATTCAGAAGGCTTTTGATATTGCCATAAGTCTGAAAGATATTTTCAAATATTCTACTCTGAAAGAAATGTCTCTTCTGATTGAAAAGAGCAGTAAAACCTTTATTTCCATTTCACCTGCTCCGGAGATGGAATATTATCCTGTTTCTTCCGCACAGAGACGTATGTTCCTTGTAAATCAAATGGATCAGCAGAGCATTACCTATAATGTTCCATGTATGTTTATTATCGAAGGCTCTCTTGACCATAAAAAACTGCTTCAATCAATAGATTCTGTTATTAAAAGGCATGAAATACTCAGAACTTCTTTTCATATACATGACGGCGAACCGGTTCAGAAAATCCATGAAACTGTTCATACGAAACATATATACAGAGAAGAAGAGGGCGGGAATATTTCTGAAATAGCAAAAGAGTTTATCCGTCCCTTTGCTTTATCGACCCCTCCTCTTATAAGGTGTGCTCTTATAAAGATAGCTTCGAAAAAGCACCTCTTTATTCTGGATATACATCATATTATCTTTGACGGTGTGTCTTTTGATATATTTATGAGAGAGCTATGGAGTTTTTACAGAGGCCATGAGCTGCCTCCTTTAAAGCTACAGTATAAGGATTTTGCCTTCTGGCATGAAAATTTCCTGAAATCGGAAGAAATAAATAAACAGAAAAAATACTGGCTCAATGTCTATGACGGTGAGCTTCCCGTGTTAAACCTTGTGACAGACATGGCCCGTCCTTCTGAAATATCTTTTCACGGAAAACACAGGCTTTATACAATAAACAGTAATATCACTTCCGGGCTGAGAACAATGGTACTCAGGGGAGGAACGACTATGTTCATGACAACACTGGCCTGTTTTTCCCTTCTTCTTTCAAAATATACCTCTCAGGAAGATATAATAATAGGAACTCCCGGCACAGGAAGAACCATCCCCGAGGCGGATTCTCTTATGGGCATGTTTGTAAATACGCTGGCTATAAGAACTGCTCCCGGAAGAGACAAAACCTTCAGAGATTTCCTGAAAGAGATAGAAACACAGGTTCTCTCAGCCTATGACAATCAGGATTATCAACTGGATATGCTTGTTGAAGAACTCCATATCAGGAGAGAGGGAGGCAGAAATCCTCTCTTTGATGTATTGTTTGATATTGTAAACAGAAAAGAAGATAAATTCATGGAAGATATCTGTTTGAAGCCTGTTGAAACAGATATGGATGTGGCAAAATTCGATATTGTAGTGACTGTTATCGAAAATGAATCCGATCTCAGTCTGAGTATTGAATACCGTGACGATCTGTTTCTTCCTGAAACCATAGACAGAATGGCAGAACATTATATCAATCTTCTCGAGGATATAGTAAAGAAAAAAGACGGTAAGCTTAAAGATATGGACATGGTTTCGGAAGCAGAGAAACACAGATTACTTTATGAATTTAATAAAACCTCCCGTCCCTATAAACTTAACAAAACCATTCATGAACTCATAGAAGATTCTGTTCATGAAAATCCTGATAAAATTGCAGTGGTCTGCAGAGACAGGCACCTTACTTTTCGGGAACTGAATGAAAGAGGAAATATTCTTTCGGGAAAACTTCTGTCTGCCGGAGTGAAAGGCAATGAAATTGTAGCCATAAGGGTTTCTCAGTGTCTGGAAATGATCCCCGGTATACTTGGTATTCTCAAATCAGGAGCATCTTTCCTGCCCGTAGATCCTTCGTACCCTTCAGAAAGGGTTGAATTTATGTTACACGACGCAGGAGTAAAGGTTCTTCTTACAGAGAAACATTTAGAGAGAGATGTAACATTCAGCGGTACTGTTATATGTCTTGATGAGGACACACTCTGGCATGGAACTGTCCCGGAATATGTAAACTCCGCAAGAGCTTCCGACCCTGCCTATGTCATCTATACGTCAGGCACAACAGGACTGCCGAAAGGTGTGGTGATAGAGCACTCATCTCTTGTAAACTTGAGTCTTTATTTTAAAGATTTGTTTTCTCTTTCTCAGTCCGACGGCATGACTAAATATGCGGGATTCAGTTTTGACGCAGGCATGTTTGAAATATTTCCGTGTCTTATTTCCGGCGCAACTCTTCATATAATTCCCGATGAGATGAGACTGTCTCCAAAAGAAATAAATGTCTATTTCGAAGCACATAAAATCACCTGTTCCTTCCTGCCGACCCAGTTTGCGGAACAGTTTATGGAACTGGAGGAAAACACCTCTCTCAGGTATCTTTATACAGGAGGCGATAAGCTCAGGTATTTCAAAAAACATCCCTATACATTGATGAACTGTTATGGCCCAACTGAATATACCGTAGTAACGACAACATTCCCTGTAGACTCTATGGACGATAATATTCCTATAGGGAAACCTCTGGCAAATACGGAGCTATATATCCTTGACAGTGACGATCATTTATTGCCTGTCGGTGTACCGGGAGAACTTCATATATCGGGAGCTGGCCTTTCGAGAGGTTATCTTAACAGGCCTGAACTGACGAAAGAGAAATTTGTAAATAATCCTTTTTCTCCCGGAAAAAAGATGTATCGTACAGGAGACCTCGCGAGGTGGCTTCCTGACGGAAATATTGAATTTCTGGGAAGAATTGATGCCCAGGTAAAAATAAGGGGCTATCGTATCGAACTGGGAGAAATTGAACAGACTCTGAAGAAAATAATCTGGATCAGAGATGCGGTAGTAATAGACAGAGAAGATAAGCCGGGGAATAAATATCTCTGTGCCTATTATGTTCCTTCCGTTGATAAAGATTTCCCTGAAGAAGAAGATGTGGAAAGAATAAAAACATTCCTTAAAGAAAGTCTTCCCGATTATATGGTTCCACAGTTTATTATAAAGATTGACGCCATACCTCTTACGCCTAACGGAAAAATTGACAGACATGCTCTTCCTGTACCTGACTCTTCCATAATGAAAGAGGAATTTATCTCTCCTTCTACAGAGATTGAAAAGCATCTTTCAGAACTCTGGCAAGAGGTACTCGGCGTAAAGGCAGGTCTGTCTCATAATTTCTTTGACCTGGGCGGTCATTCTCTGAAAGCAGTGGCCCTTCAGAGTAAAATCCAGAAGGATTTTAATATTACCATAACCCTGAAGGATATTTTTAAATATTCCACATTGAAAGAAATGTCTCTCTTTATTGAAAAGGGAACGAAGAGAGTTGTTTCTATTGCCCCTGCTCCTCAGATGGAATATTATCCTGTTTCTTCTGCCCAGAGACGTATGTTTCTTATGAATCAGATGGAAGGAAAAAGTGTTACCTATAACACTCCTCTGGTATTTATCATTGAAGGAGCCATTGATCATAAAAAATTAAGTGATGCCATAGATAAAGTCATAGAAAGGCATGAAGTGCTCAGAACCTCTTTCCATATACAGGACGGTGAGCCTGTCCAGAAAATTCATGAAACTGTCAGAGCAAAACGTATGTACAGAGAAGGAGAAGAAGAGGATATTGAAGGAATATTGAAAGATTTTGTCCGTCCCTTTGACCTGTCCTGTGCTCCTCTTCTCAGATTTAATCTTGTAAAAACAGGTAATAAAAGGTATGTCTTTATGTTGGATGTACATCATATTATCTTTGATGGAGTATCTTTCAATATATTTATAAGAGATCTCTGGAGTTTTTATCAGGGAAAAGATATTCAGCCTTTGACGATACAGTATAAAGATTTTGCCTTCTGGCATGAAGCTCTTTTAAAATCAGAGGAAATAAATAAACAGAAGAAATACTGGCTCGGTATCTATGAAGGGGAACTTCCCGTATTAAATCTGATGACCGACAGACCCCGTCCCAGTGAAATGTCTTTTCACGGGCACCACAGACTTTATACCGTTGGCAGAGATGTCAGTTCCCGTTTAAAAGCCATGGTAGCACGGAGAGGTTCAACCCTTTTTATGACAGGTTTTGCCTGTTTTTCCCTTCTCCTGTCAAGATATACGTTACAGGAAGACATAATCATAGGAACTCCCGGCACAGGAAGGAATGTGCCTGAAATAGAGCCTCTTATAGGTATGTTTGTAAATACCCTGGCCATAAGAACTTTTCCCGTGAGAGATAAGCTCTTCGGAGATTTTCTGAAAGAGACGGAAGAAAGGATACTTTCTGCCAGTGATAACCAGGATTATCAGTTAGATATGCTTATCGATGACCTGGGTCTGAAGAGAGATGCAGGCAGAAATACTCTCTTTGACGTAATGTTTGATATTGTGAACAAACAGGAAAAGAAATCCATAGAAGGTATTAATCTGGAACCGTTCCCTATGGAAGTGGATGTGTCGAAATTCGATATTACAATGACCCTTGTCGAAGATACTGAAGACCTCTACGTCGCTGTTGAATACCGTGATTCCCTGTTTCTTTCAGAAACTATAGACAGAATGGCAGGACATTATATCAATCTCCTGGGAGATATATCAAGGAAAAAAGACGGCAGACTTAAGGACATGGACATGATGGCTGAAGATGAAAAACACAGATTGCTCCATGAATTCAACAAAACTGCACTGCCTTATAATCTGAACAGAACAATTCATGAGCTTATAGAAGATTCTGCTCTGAAATATGCCGATAATATTGCAGTTGTCTGTAAAGACAGACGAATTACTTACAGTGAACTGAATAAAAACTCTCGTATACTTGCAGAAAAACTGCTCTCTGCAGGAGTAAGAGGTAATGAAATTGTAGCCATAATGATTTCCCAGAAGCTTGAAATGATTGCCGGTATCATGGCCATACTTGAAGCGGGAGCGGCGTTCCTTCCCATAGATCCGTCTTACCCTGCCGAGAGAATTGAATATATGATGGAAGATGCAGGCGTGTCAGTCCTGCTTACAGAGACCCAGTTGAAGACAAAGGTAAAATTCGGCGGCTCTATTATCTGTCTTGATGAAGATTCTATATGGGAGGGAACTGTAACGGAAGGAGGGAAAAGAGGAAAACCTTCCGACCTTGCCTATATTATTTATACGTCAGGCACTACGGGAAAGCCAAAAGGAGTTATGATAGAGCACAGGTCTCTTGTAAACCTGAGTCTTTACTACAGGGATGTATTTTCTATCTCTTCACAGGACAGAGGCACAAAATATGCTGGATTCAGTTTCGATGCCGGCATATCGGAAATATTCCCATTCCTCATTGCAGGTGCAGCCATTCATATAATTCCTGACGAAATGAGGCTTTCTCTTAAAGATATAAACATGTATTTTAAAGAGAATAAAATTACCCATACCTTCCTTCCCACCCAGTTTGCGGAACAGTTTATGGAACTGGAAGAAAATACTTCTCTTAAATATCTGGATACGGGAGGAGATAAACTCAGATTCTTTAAACCTCATCCCTATAAAGTGGTAAACGGTTACGGCCCTACTGAATATACGTGTATAACCACTACCTTTACGATAGACCGTCTCTATGAGAATATTCCCATAGGAAAACCTGTTGCCAATACAGACATATACATACTCGACAGGGACGGATTATTAACACCCGTGGGAGTGCCGGGAGAATTGCATATATCGGGAGCAGGACTTTCGAGGGGGTATCTGGGGAGACCTGATCTGACGGCAGAAAAATTTGTAAGTAACCCCTTCCGTCCGGGAGAAAAAATGTACCGCACAGGAGACCTGGCCAGATGGCTTCCCGACGGCAATATTGAGTTCCTGGGAAGAATGGATGAACAGGTAAAAGTCCGCGGCTTTCGTATAGAGCTCGGGGAAATTGAACATGCCGTAAAGGAATATTCTGAAATAAAAGATGTTGTCCTTATGGCTCACGAAATCACAGAGGGAGATAAAACTCTCTGTGCCTATATTGTATCAGACCATGATATAGATATAGAAAAACTCAGAGCTTTCCTCAGAAAAATGCTGCCTGACTATATGGTACCGACTTATTTTATCAAAGTGGATGAAATACCTCTTACGCCAAACGGAAAGGTAGACAGGAAAAAACTGGTTCCTCCTGACCTTACGGATTATAAGAAGGAGATTAAAAGACCGAAAAATGAAAATGAAGAGAAGCTCTGCAGAGCCTGGGAAAAGGTACTTAATGTCAGCAATATAAGCATGGATGACAACTTCTTTACCCTGGGAGGTCATTCACTGAAAGCAGTGGCCCTTGTGGCAGAACTTCAGAAGGATTTTGACATAAAATTAAATGATATATTCAAATATCAAACCATTGAAGAACTTGCCGCCAGTATAACAGGCATAAAAGATAATATGAAAAGAAGGCTCCTGGCTTTGAAAAATGAAATATCTTTACCTGTCAGGGAAGAAAGTGACATGGCGGAAATAGAAGAGGCTATCGGAAAATACAGGGATGAATACAAAAAATATGCCTCTGTCGATCTATCTGTAAAGAAGCGGTATAAAAACATACTTCTTACGGGAGGAACAGGTTTCCTTGGCAGTTATCTTCTCCGTGATCTTCTTACGAAAAGACATGCCATGCTCTATGTGCCGGTAAGGGGTAAGAGTGAAGAAGAATGCAGAGAACGTCTGATAAAGAAATTAAATTATTATTTCGGCTCAGAATTATTTGAAACATACAGAGAGAGAATTACAGTGCTCAGGGGTGATCTTTCGGAGGAAAACCTGGGTCTTCCCGCAGATTTATATGATGAACTTTCATTGAAAGTAGACTGTATAATAAACGCTGCAGCCAATGTGAAACACTACGGTCTCTATAAGGAATTCTATGACGGCAATGTAAAATCCAATCATAATCTGATTAAATTTGCTCTGAAAGGGAACCTGAAAGATGTCCATCATGTTTCCACTACCTCTGTAGGAACAGGCTATATAGAAAATAAAAGTAAAGCCGTCTTTACTGAAGACACTGTAGATATAGGTCAGAAATCAGACAACTTTTACCTTCAGACAAAACTGGAAGGAGAGAAAGTTGTTCTCGAAGGAAGAGCAAAAGGTCTTACTGTCAATATTTACAGAGTGGGCAATATTACCTTTGATTCAGATAAAGGCATATTCCAGGCAAATATAGAATCAAATGCCTTTTATCAGCGGATAAAATCCTTTATAAACCTTGGCATCATCCCGCAGGGCTTCGGCGAAGCAGACCTTTCCTATGTAGATGGAGTAAGCAGTGCAATTCTCTCACTCTTCGACCTGAAAGAACTTGAGAATAACATATTTCATATAGAAAATCCGCAGAAGGTAGACCTTGCTAAAGTACTGACTTCAGAGGCACTGGGACTCAATATTCAAACTCTGGAAATGCCTGCTGTTATAGATTATCTGCTGGAACATTATGACCACGAAGGTTTCAGGGAATATATAGAAAATCTTATGGTTCATATGGGATTTATGGCAGAAGAAGATATGAATAAAATGACTTATACGATAACCTTATGTGAGAAAACAGACTTTATACTGGAGAGAACCGGTTATAAGTGGCCGGCCCTTGATATTCAGTCTCTTAAAAAGATGTTATATGAAGCTTTAAAAGACAGAATCTCTATATTGAATACATGTCATGTCTTTGAATGCCTTGGTTCTGAAGAACTGGCTTCTGTCGCATGCAGAGCATGTCAGGAATATTATCCTGATGGGGCCGATATTCTGATGGAAGATCAGATGAATGATAATTTCTATGTTGTTGCCAGGGGAGCTGTGTCGGTAAGCTGTACATCGAGTTCAGGATGGATTGGAACTGTGTCCATACTTGGAGAAGGTAATATTATGGGAGAAGAGAGCATATTTGAAGATGCCCGTGCCGGTATACTTGCAGAAGCTGTTATGGGAGATGTACTACTTTTAAAATTTAAAAATAAGGATATAAGAAATCTTATGGATAGAATCCCGAAGATTGGAAATAGTTTAATAAGGGAGTTAACAGGTAAACTGGCAAATCTGAGAAAGATAATTGTAACTATAGGATAGTCGTGAGACGTGAGATGTAATGATATTACCGGTTCAGGACTCACGACTTACGACTCACCGGCCATTATGATATAATAAAAATGGTAATCAGGACATTATCTGGAAGATAGAATAATTATTCCTGCTTTTCCTGTATATAGTCTCTGAAGACAAGGCTTAAGTCTATTTCCAGATCAGGGAATATACCTGCCTTAATTTTATCTTCTGTTGTATAGACTTCAGGAAATTTATATTTATTATTCTCCAGTATATAAACATGAATTGTTTTATGCACATGGTCAACTATCCAGTACTCTTTTACACCCTCACGCTCGTATAATTTCCTTTTAATCTTTATATCTATAGATGCTGTAGATGGAGATAATATTTCTATTGCAAGATCAGGAGCACCCACACAATGCTTATGACTCTGCAATTTCTTATGGTCACAGACAACTATTATGTCAGGTTGAACTACGTCTTTAGCATCTTTAATATCCTCATTCTGTTTGGGAAATACTACATCAACCGGTGATGGAATAACTAAACAAGTCTTATTTCTAAGATATAGGCTGAATTGAGTGCTTAATTCATTTAATATTAATTGATGTTCTATAATTGGAGATGGACTCATATCATATGCAATTCCGTCTATAATCTGCCAGCGTTCATTATCAGGCCATGTTAGATAATCTCTATATGTAAATTCCTGTTGCTGTTTAAATGCTAAATTATTCTTCATAATACCACCTCTTTGAATTATTATAACATAATGCTGTCTTGACCACAATGACAGAAATTACCCCTGTAGAGATTCCTTCAATGCTGAAATATTGCATCCCTGGCAATTTTCAATTTCTAATCCTCCTGCCCTGTTCGATTGCTTCCCTTTCTTCTTCCTCTGAGATATATTTTTCCATCAAAATAACAATCTTGTAAAATATGATATAATAAAATTTTAAATAGGTTTTATAGTTAGGAATGAAAATTAAATAAATGTCTCAAATATATTGAATTGTGACGCCTGATGCGTGTTTTCATGTGGTACCGGGCAAGCACAGTGGTTCGCCCCTGCCACTCACTACTTTGAAAGGATGTGTAAACATAAAACATGGAAGATAATAAAACTAACATATCATCTATAATGATCCCGATCTGTATAGGCGTGTTTCTTGCAAATCTTGACGGCAGTATTGTTAATATCGCTCTTCCCACACTTCTTAAGGCTTTCAATGCAGATACATCAGGTGTGGCTGTTGTAGCAGTTTCATATCTTCTGGCAATGAGCTGTTTCCTTCTTCTTTTCGGAAGACTCAGTGATATAAAAGGCCCTAAGAATATGTTCATAACAGGATTTATAATTTTTCTTTTTGCTTCCCTGCTGTGTACTTTTTCTACCACCATTTATATGTTAAGTTCATTCCGATTTATTCAGGGAATCGGCTCTTCCATTCTGGGTTCAACCTTCGGTGTATTGATATTACATTATCTTCCGTCGAACATCAGAGGCAGAGTTTTCGGTTTTACCGCAGTGGCAGGAGGAACAGGATACGCTTTCGGTGCACCTCTGGGAGGAGTTATTATAAAATATTTGAGCTGGAAATGGATCTTTTATATAAATATTCCTCTGTGTATAATTGCCCTGATTATGGCTTACAGGTATTTACCCGGGAAAAAACTTAACAGGCCTGACGGGGCCGGGATTGATATTATAAGTGTGGTGCTAAGTTTTATATTTTTATGTGCCATAAATATTGCCATGAACAGACTGAATACGGAAGGTTGGACATCTCCCTTTATTATTCTCTCTTTTATAATTTTTATTGTGACCTTCTGTTTGTTTATTTACCGTCAGACTAAGATTCCATCACCTCTTATGGATATTAAGCTCTTTAATAACAAAGATCTCTCTGCCGGTTTTATAGCGGCATTTCTTTCAGGTCTTATACTTTCCGGCAGCATGTTCCTTTTACCATTTTATTTTGAATTTGTCAGGAATTTTAACGCTGCCACAACAGGAATGTATCTTATGATTATGCCCCTTCTTTCCACTCTCCTTGGCCCTCTTGCAGGTTATCTTTCCGACAGATACGGTGCCAGGACGGTTACATTATATTCTACATTTTTAATGGCAGTCTCTATAATAATGATTTCTATATTCAACAGTACTATATCAGCATATTATATTATTATTTCATTGCTACTCTACGGTACTGCCCTTGCCTTTTTTCTTACTGCAAATGTCACCCTTATTATGGGTTATGCTCCGCCGGGGAAAGAAGGTATTACATCTGCCGTATCCGGCCTGAACGGTGCCCTGTCCGCCTCGACAGGTATATCGATTTTTGCGGCTATTTTTTCCTATTATCTTGCAGGCGCGGGAAATACGATGAATCCGGTTTATATAATAAAAGGTTTTCATGTATGTTTTATATGCTTTATTTTTCTGGCTCTTTCAATCTTTATTACCACGCTATTAATGAAGGAAAAGAGAAGATTTACGACAAAGCTTTTGAAGCTTTCGAATTTTTCTGTCATCAGTGAAGAGTGATCTGGCTGTAAAGATGCAGTAGCAGGTAAAATATGCTATAATAAAGTTGGAAAAAGTACTGAAAGGCAGGTCATGAGTAAGCTTTATGTGAAGAGCGAATTATAGTGTATTTCATAACTTATTAGAATTTAAGTTTGTCGTGACGCGTAACGCGTGACGCGTGACGGGTTTAATCCATGCGCATCACGCATTACGCTTTACGCATTACGAGGTCATTATTTATGGATAGTTATGAAACTAACTATAATCAAAATGATAGAAACTCTTCCTGAATATAAGATTTTAAATGTGACAAAATTTGTCGAGAGGGAATTATATCAGTCAAAACCATATATGAAGGCTTCTGATTTACATATAATCTGCTCATAAGGTTACCTCATATTAGATTTTATAGTATATTACTGAGGTGAGCATAAATAATAAATATGTGCTCTCGTGACGCGTCACGGGAGGAAGACTGTTATTACATGCTTATGGTCATGTCAGTAGATCAGAAAAATACATTTTTTTAACTTTTGAGTATCATTATATCTGGACTTTTTGTCCTTTTATATAGTAAAATAGATATTGAGCTGAGAATGAGCATTTAATGCCCGGCCATAAGAGTCTGATAGCTCATTTTGACTCATCTCTAAAACTGAAATCAGAAAAGGAGAAAAGCCATGGCTAAAGGTCAAACTATTAAAAAAGATGTAAAGAAAAAATCGGAAAAAACATTGAAAGAAAAAAGAGCTGAGAAAAAAGCAAAGAAATCAGCAAAGAAAAACCCCATAACCGGTTAGTCCGGAATACCATTCCATATAAGTATTATATTTATTGTAAACCTCTTCAGGCCTGATAAAGTTATCAGGCCTGAAGATTTTAATTATGTGGATTATATTGCATATTTTATTCTTCGAAGGTTATAGTACTGTCTACAATTTCCGAAAAAACCCTTGTTATGAGTCTTGCAAGGGTGACATAATTTTCCGCCTCTTTATTTAAGTTGAGTTGATTGCATCTTTTTCTGACAATATTAACCGCTATAAAAGATGTGGGTACTTTTTTCATTATACTGTCGAGTGAAGGGTCGACTATTGATCCTTTATATTTTGTTTTATAAATTTCCTGACCGCTGTTCATTTCTAATAACATATATTTATCATACCTCCAGATTTTATCAAAATAACTTCTATATATTAAAGAATATTCCTGCCTGATAATATATAATAGAGTAATTTTTTATCTGTACGCATTCCACTGGCCTTTTGCTCCTACCTCGGAGATCCAGTTGCCTGTCATAGATCTGCCGTCATTTGCTATTATAAAATAACCTGTTCCACCTTCTTTATCCACTACTTCATACCATTCACAATCAAGACGTTTCCCGTTTAATGTCCCTTTTATTACTCCTTTACCTTTCCCGTAGGTTCCTTCTACTTTATCTCCGTTCTGAATAAAATTAATCTCTCCTATAGAAGATTGCCATTTACCTGATATATCAATATTATCTTCATTATTTTCATTGTTATTATCATCATCACTGCTTCTTGCCAGTTTCCAGTAACCTTTTTTGCCGCTGACGGAAGACCATTCTCCTTCCAGTGTATTTTCATCTGAAGATATGTTAAAATAACCTTTGCCATTTTCTCCGTCTCTGTTCCACCAGCTGTAATTTATTTTATTACCTTTAATCTCTCCCTGAATTGAGCCTTTCTGATAGATACCTGTTACATAAGTGCCATTATGTTTTAAATTTAATATGCTTCCGTCTTCTGCTTTCCAAGTGCCGTTCAGATCGCCTGAAAAATTATTTTCCTCTATCTGTGCTGGTTTTTCCTGAGTATTATCTGCTGTATCAGGATTATATGGTTTACCTTCCACTTCTGCAATATATTTATTTGCTTCTTCTATTCTGCTCTCCGTATCGGGATGACTTGCCAGGAATTCAGGCGTATAATTGGGATTTTTTCTTTCATATACTCTGAGATCCTGAAAAAATTTCACGAGAGCCCTGGGATTATAGCCGTTGTTATGAGCAAGTCTTATGCCTGATTGATCCGCTTCCAGTTCCTGATCCCTGTTGTATTTAAGAAATATAAGATTTGATGCCATCTGTGCTATTTGCGAAGCAGTACCGTTATCACCTAACAGCACATTCAGTATAACACCCAGGCCAAGGCTCCACTCCAGTTGACTCATACCATGCCTTTCGTTTATATGGCCTATTTCATGACCGAGAATGACAGCAAGGTAATCTTCATTGTTTTTTACAAAATCTCTCATTATACCTTTCGTAACATAGACAAACCCTCCCGGTATGGCAAAAGCGTTTGGTTCTTCCATGTCCAGTACCTTGAACCTGTATGTAATACCTTCTCTAGGGGCACTGTATGCGAGTTTTTTACCTACTTTTTCAACCCATGCAGTCATTACAGGATCATTATATACCCCGTATTCTGCTTCTACCTGTCTGGCCGCCTCTGTACCAAGTTCTATTTCCTGTTCCGTACTTATAAGGCCTGCTCTGGCAGAAGAGCAGGTAATAGTCAGGATAAAAATAATCATTAATATGGATTTATATGTGAATTTATGTCTCATATTCATCACTTCCTTATATAAGTTGTGTTGCAATTTTGATACCATGATTGTCACTCACTTAATCATTATTCCGCATAACTTATTGTTTTCATAATATTTGATTTTAACTATAATTTGACATTACTTATAATTTATGTGATATCTGGAAATAAGTCAAGTTACTGAAGTGATACTATTTAGCTTTAGACATAGTAGTCTGCCTGCCTGGTGTTCCGGAGAAAAAAATATCACGGCAGCACAGGTATATTTTATTGAATTATAATGTAAAGTAGCATGATATAAGTTGTAACTGTTATAAACGTTCCAGTTTAGATTTTTTTCGGAGGAGCATCAGGCAGGCAGA
>JAKPQU010000443.1 GCA_029555925.1 Bacillota bacterium | reverse complement strand
TCTGCCTGCCTGGTGTTCCGGAGAAAAAAATATCACGGCAGCACAGGTATATTTTATTGAATTATAATGTAAAGTAGCATGATATAAGCTGTAACTGTTTATAAACGTTCCAGTTTAGATTTTTTTCGGAGGAGCATCAGGCAGACAGTATTTACCTATTATTCAAATTGTTCAGTTTAATTAAAGCAATTTATATGAAAATGATGAAGTTTGCACCTTCACTGGATGTTGATTTTCATATCTGGTTGTGACCGCTCCGGTCATGTCTGTTGGTATAAAATCAAGCCGGTTACTGGTAACCGGTCACTGATAACTGCTCACTGTTCAATGAGGATCTATACCCCTTGTAACAGGTATTTTTGTCGGGAAAGGTGTAACGGCCTGATAGCCAAGGGTGTAAATACCGAAATGTTTGATTTTTGCCACCGTGAAGCCATCTGTTTCAGTCAAAGATTCTACAGGCACTGATTTCCATTCCCTCTTATTCCAGAAATATACACCTGTAACATCATAACCGTGGCAGGGAAATTTCACGGTAATTTCTTCTAAAAAACGAAGATCTTCAGGAGAAAATTCATAGACTTCACCGAAAAAAGATACATTTTCAGGAGCCCTGCCGGGCGGTAGAATTACTCTTACCGATATATTAACAGGTTCTGAAAGAGCCTTCGGAGGAATAACAATCTGTAAACCCGTATAATCATAATCTACTGTACCACCGTCAGTGCCTATTTTTTCCGTCAATAAAGGAGGATCCGGCCTTGCTCCTCCCGGAGGGGCAGGGGTAAGATTGGAAGCCATGGAAGAAGAGAGAACAAAAGCTCCTGTCAGAAACGCCGCAGAAGCTGCAGCACCTTTAAGAAAATTTCTTCTCGATGTACTCTGTTGAATAAAATGTTCAATCATATTGTTCAGAGAACCTGCAGGAATATTTCCAAGTATTATCTTATCCAGTCCAGTTAAAGAATCTTCCTCTTCAAGAACGGCTTTTCTGTTATTTAAAAGATCATCTCTGAATTTCTCATCTGCCGCCGCCTTCATAAGAAGTTTCTCTATATTAATATTCATAGCTCCATATAAATATTCTTTATTTTCAGGCTGCCCACCTACGATAGTGGTCTTTGAAAACAACTCTCTTTTATCCATTTTTATCCATACTCCTTATATATTACTGAGGTGAGCATAAATAATAAATATATGCTCTCGTGACGCGTAACGCGTGACGGGTTTAATCGCGCATCACACATTACGCTTTACGCATTACGAGGTAAATATTTATGGATAGTTATGAAACTAACTATAAATATGCTCGATGAAATTATTATAATATAAATAATTTTTTAAAGCAAAGGAATTTTTAACTGTTTTTAACAGTTGTAATGTCATCCGGCTATAATGATTTTCAAAGTGCTCTGGACGGGGGGGG
>JAKPQU010000434.1 GCA_029555925.1 Bacillota bacterium | reverse complement strand
AACACGCATTACGCATCACGCATCACGCGTTACTCGTCACGACTTATATTGAAAGGTGAGGTACATTGAAAAGAGAAGAAACAACATTACTGGAAGGTCTCATTTTATCAAAGAAAGAATGTATTTCCATCACAGGAGGTGGAGGGAAAACAGGTCTTGGTACTTATCTTGCCAGAAAACTGAACAATATGGGGAAAGGAGTAATCTTTACAAGTACGACAAAAATCTACCCGCCTCAGACAGGAGACAGGGAAATACTCATATTTACGACGGAACATCTCTGGCTGAGCAGAATAGATACTTCATTAAGGGAAAATAAATTAATCTATCTTGCATCTGAAGTACTGCCACAGGGAAAATTAAAAGGAATTACAACCAGAATATGTAAAGATATTCTGACAAAAACCAACAGTGATTATGTAATTATTGAAGCAGACGGCTCAAGAGGCAGATCTATAAAGGCTCATTCCGATACGGAACCGGTAGTACCTGACTTCACCACTCTCTTTATAGCTGTCCTTGGAATCGATTGCCTTATGTCAAGGATTGATGACAGCAACTGTCATAGGTGCGGTCTTTTCTGCAAAATGTTACAGGTCAATAAAGGGGATTTGATAGATACAAATGTCATATATTCTTTATTCAAACATCCCGACGGATACCTGAAAACAGTTCCTAAAAAATCCAGGGTTATCGTATTTATTAACAAGGTTCATAAAGAAGAGGAACGACAGGAAGCCATAAAACTCGGAGAAAAATTACTGTCTCTGAAAAAGATAGATGGTATTCTCATAGGTCATGTCAAACCTCCGGGGGAAAACTTTACGTTATTGAGACGATAATACTGAATACAACCAGGTGCTTATAACGGTAAATATTCCACTGGTTATAGTCGTTACGCGTAACGCGAGGAAACAAGATTACAGATTGTCCGGTGTCGTATTTACCGCTGGCGCCTCTAAGTACCGTAACAGGTAAAATGGTATCCGTAAAAAGCTTCTGTCTGGCGGGCTCTGGAGAAGAAAAATTAGTTTTTTATATAGAATTAAAAATTAAATAAGGGCTGATTTATTGTCTGTAAAACAAATTAAATAAGGCACATTATTTTTCTTCGTAAGAGCCTGTCAGGCAGAAGCTGATAAATGGTTACTAATTTACCTGTAGCGGTACTAAATGTTTATAGTCGTGACGTGTAACGCGTGACGGGAGGGTGTTGTATTTATCGCTATCAGCACTAAAAAAAGGAGTATGTTAACATGTTAGATAATATTTACCGTGAAATAGTGAATATAATGGATAAAAAAGAACAGGCCGTATTGCTTACAATCATAGAAACAGAAGGCTCTGTTCCCAATACAGCAGGAGCAAAAATGTTATTGCTGAAAAATGGAAAAACCTTCGGAACAATAGGTGGAGGAAGTCCTGAAGCAGTGGCATTAAAAAAAGCAGAACATATATTTCAAAGCAGAAAACCTGAAACTATAATGCTTGATTTAGAAATGGGGAAACCGGGCAGTGTCGGTTCCACATGTGGAGGTAAAGTTACAATATACATGGAACCGATTAATATGACGGAAAAAATTGTCATATTCGGCTGCGGTCATGTATGTATGGAAGTATACAAACTTGCAAAAATGCTGGATTATGAAGTTACAGTAGTGGATGACAGACCGGATTTTGCAAACAAAGAAAGATTTCCCCTGGCAGACAGAATATTATGCATGGATTTTGTAGAAAGCGTAAAAGAGATTACCTTCGACAGCCACACCAGTGTAATTCTTGTAACAAAAGGCCATAAATGGGATCATGTCGTATTAAGAGCCATACTGAAAAAAGATGAACAGCCGGCCTATACAGGCATGATAGGAAGCAGGACAAAAGTAAAAACCCTCTTTGAACAGCTTATTTCAGAAGGAATAAGTCAGGATAAATTAAAGAGAGTCTACTCACCTATAGGTCTGGATATAGGAGGAGACAGTCCAGCAGAAATTTCAGTGAGTATATTTGCAGAAATACTTAAAGTAAAATATGGTGGAACAGGAGTTTCGTTGAAGGAAACGTGTCTGTAACATACCCCGCAGGGGCACCACCTGTGGTTGCCCCTGCGGGTCATCGATAAACTCAGCTTTCCTCCCCTTCAGATCCGCCGCTTTCATTCCATAACCAGCTATCTCCTCCGGCTTTTTCAGTTTCATCTGTCTCTCCGGTTTCATCTGTTCCACCGGACTCATCAGTCTCTCCGGTTTCATCCGTCTCTCCGGTTTCATCTGCTTCTGCTTTGGCTGTTTCTCCCGTATCACCTGTGGCTCCATATGAACCTCCTGTACCTCCAATACCGCCTGATGCAATCCTCTGAAGGGCCTGCTGAAGCATTAAATCATTAAATGTCTGTTGCATCATTAAATTCTGCAGAGTACTGCCTATATTGCTTTCAGGGCTATAGCCGGCGCTTTCCGCCCCCATGGCGCCGTTTAAAATTTGCTGTGCTCCCTGAGAGAGACATAGATTATCTCCTCCGTATGCAAGAGCATTAAGAGGGGCTTCAATATTATTACACCGGGAATAGCCAGTTGCAATCTGTGATAATTCCGCTTCTCTGCTGTAAGATGACATTCTCATACCTGATGCGGAATAGTTCATATTGAAACCGTAATTTGACACCATACCTGCCTGATAACCTGTTACATCCGGGCCATGCTGATTATCGGCTCTGACAAAATCATAAAGAAATAGACCTATCATATTTACTTCAGATGGTTTAATATGTGACCACTTTTTATTATAAATGTAATCTGTAACATTCTGTCTCATCTGATTGTCCAGAACATGAGCCGATGCAATCTTACATGGAAGTTCATAGACACCTTTACTGTTGAAGGTAAATACTGTGTCATATTCATATATTTTTCCCTCCGGAGCACCCATCTTTTGCGAAGAAATTTCCTTTTCGTCTATATCGATCCGGTAATCCTTTAATAATTCTTCTGGCACTAAAAACATATTCCTATCCAGATCAATAAGGAACTCTGTTTTTTCCAGTTTAATACTGTTAATACTCATTTATAAATACCTCCCTCTTAAAATAGTGAAAAGTTTGGCTTTCTCCGGGACTACATATGAAGATAAACTCCCGGAAGTATCTGAGCTCACCCCTCTTATTAATACAATGGAGGAGTTTTCGTGTTTTCACCGGTACCGGGCGATCACAGGGCACCCCTACTTTTCACTCTTCACTCTTCACGACTCACTATTTTCCCGCAGAGAGTTCCAAACCATGAAGCAAGCCTGTAATCCAGGATATACTGAATTGTTTCTCTCTGCCAGGGCATCAGGGTTTTACCGCCCATATAATGCACTCCATCTGTATCCAGGCCGGCA
>JAKPQU010000382.1 GCA_029555925.1 Bacillota bacterium | reverse complement strand
GGAGAAATTGTTTTTTGGGGAGTTGATTTTGGGGGTTGTATAGATACGGCGAGATTGAAAAAAGAAAATCAGAAGAAAGGTATGAAGATAATAGAGCAGGAAAGGGAACTGGCTACTTTGCGAATAAGAGAGGGTATGTATCGGGAAAGTAGTGAATGTTTGAAAAATGATGTTCAAAGACTTTATAAAGAATATCGCAGGCTGGAAGATGAAAATACAATCCTTTCCCTGGAGAAAGACTATATTATAGAAGGCTATAAAGAAAAGATTTCTTCTTTGAAGAAACAGATTGCAGCATATTCATTACTGGTCGGGTCAGAGGAAATAGCCAGACTGAATAAAGAGAATTATTTCCTCAAAGAGAAAGTGGAAAGATTGGAGATTAAGCAGTGCCAGACTTCCAATTCCGAAAAAGCTCTTAAAGAGATTAACACACTTCTTTCTAAAGAAGCGGAAGAGCTTAAGTCGAAACTCAGGAAATATGAAGTTATGGTGATTACTGCTTCAATAATGGATAGTGTTATACCCGTATATAATTTCACTCTTGGAAAAGACGGGACTGAAGATGAAAATTCAAGACTTCGCGATAAAGTGAACGAGCTTATTAATGCCTATAGAGAAGATCACAGGAAACTCGACTGGACTATGATGCAGATTGAAACACATATTCAGCAGGTTTCTTCTCTTGTAAACCATCTGAGAGAGGAGGTTTTATTGTGAGTTTTGATCCGGATGTTGTTTATAATAATCTTTCACTGAAAGAACAGAAGGCTATAGATGAACAGGCCGAAAAAGAACTCAGGGAAAGCGACCCGTATTACGAACACAAGGCGGTGGGGTTCATGAAGAGTACTCTGAAGTTAATGAAAAGGCGGGAAATAATTTACAGGAAATACAGAGGTAATGTTAAACCTCCGTCAGTCCCGGTAATAGAAGAGGATGAGAAAGACGTAGAAATAAGGGAACTAAAAGAAGAAATAAACGAACTGAAAGAACAATTAAAAGCTCGTGATAGGAAGATTTTAGAACTGGAATTCGCTCGGGATATGCTGGAAGTAAAAGAGGGAGGCGAAAAACATGCAGCTTAACTTTGCCGTAATAGCTGAAATTGCAAGAACTATAGATGTGGAACCTTTGAAGTCTCAAATGCAGAAAGCCAATAAAAGAATGAAAGAAGCTCAGAAACAGAGGAAAAACTGGTGGAAGAAACTGCCGAAAAAAAGAAGGAGATTGAGGGTTTGATGGGATGAAATTCAGGCGGGATACT
>JAKPQU010000143.1 GCA_029555925.1 Bacillota bacterium | reverse complement strand
GCTTTTTCTAAAATCTGCGAAAGTATAGTAAAAAGGTAACCCTGCATATAAAATTAACAGAGTAATAAAGGACAGGAGGTAAGATAAAATGATAAAAAATATTTTTTATAAACCCTGTAAAAATAAAAAAGGGGTAGGACTTATGGCTATTACTATGATGTTTTCCATAGCTATAAGTCTTCTTGCAAGTGCAGCTCTTCTGACAGCTGTAAACTCATCACACGTATCAGCCTTCATTTCTCAGGGGGCTCAGGCAGAACAGCTTGCAAATACGGGTATAGATCGTGTCAGCTGGATGCTTTTGCAGAAATGTCTCAGGGAGAACAGTGTAAAGGGTATAAATTATTCTGCTAATACACCTTTATCAGGAGATGATAGTGCATCAAACAGTCTTACTATGGGTACTACTGCAACATTCAGCTATCCCAGGGATGTACCTATAGGTCAGTATAAAGTTAAAATCATATCATGTAAAGCGATAACAATGAGAGGCAGTCAAGATCCAAACAACGGGATAGAGGTTGTTATTGAATCAGTTGCAAAGGTTGGTAATGACAAAGGTGGTAGTGTTACAAGAAGAGTTACAAAGACTATGGAATTTTACGAGACAAACAACAACCTTTTCAGCAAGGCTATAATGGGGAATAATGTTCCCGCATGTATGTTCTGCCATATAAACGTTTACGGTGGAGTGGCATGTATGGGCGACGGTGCAGGTCTTCTTTCACATGGAACAAGCGGCGGTTCCAAAATATATGGTGACCTTGTCACAGGAGGGGATTTTCTAAGAAAGGGCCTGTTTGGTAGCTACAGTAGCGATTCGGCTCTATTCGGAACCGCTCCATCCGGCCAGTCCGCATATAAAGTAAAAGACAATTACCACACAAGTTCGGAAAATACTACAAACCCTCTTCCTACCTCTATGGATGTATTTCAAAATAACAAAAGGTATATCTTAAGACAGTGTACAGATTCTACTTTCGGTGACCCGGGTACGATTAAAGTAGATTATGCCAGTCAGATTACTCCCGGAAAACTTTACTCAACCTATGCCAACGAGGATGCCAGAATAGACGCACTGAAAGCGGCCACTACAACTTCACCTGTATATGGAGTCTACCATAATACTACAACTAACAAATATTATATATCTTCGAAATATGATAATGACAGTTTAAGTAGTTTAGATACAACTACAACCTATGATTCTCCAATTACACTTGTAGGTTCGAAAACTCATCCCATAGAAATACAAGGAAAAGTTTATATAGATGGAGATGTGATTATAAAAGGAACAGTAACCGGCCAGGGTGTCATATACTCTTCGAGAAATATCTATATTTTAGGAAATCTTGAGTATAAAAATGGTCCTGCATGGTCTACCAATATGGCTCATGCTCCTTACGATGAGACTAAAGACAAACTGGGATTTGTTGCAGCAGGGAATGTACTTATAGGAGATCCCTTTACTCCTGCGTCAACAGCATCTCCCAGAAGTTATTATAATGCCAATGCATATGGTCCCAAAAAATATAATGGAGGACAGGCTGATTACGGTACAGCAAATTATAATGGCTCAGGGTATACATCAACCAGGTTCTTCAGATGGCAGGGTTATATAAGAAGTCTTATGGTAGACGGAATATTTGCAGGTAATGAAGCAGGTAATTCTGATCTTCATTATGCAAGTCAATTCGATACGTGGGACGGTATACCGGCAAAAGGAGAAAATTTTATATTCCACAATAGATATGCCTGGGATGGACGAGATAAAGGAGAAGTAAGAAGAGTAAGACTTGCCTGTAATGAAGATACTCACAGTGGTATAAAGAAGAGTTTTCCTGATAAAACGTCGGATAGATATGGTCTTCTTCCCCGCGGTTCACGGGCCGCTGAACTGACAGATACTGATATAGCAAATGATATACCTTCTAAAGCCGTATCTACAGCTTATACAGATCTGGATCCGGCAAATGGCCGTAGAGTCTGGATACCTTATAATGAATGGAATGCATTTGTTAACAAGGATTGTATAAAAAATGATAATAAACAGGTAATCGGCGCAAGCGATCCCAATCAGCAGATACCTCGTCCCAGTTCAACAACAGTCCATGGATATCCCGAGCAGGTAGATGGTATTCTCTATGCAGAAGGATGTCTTGTAGGGGCAAATTTTGAAAATGCTATAAAGCCGAATTTTCACGGATCTTTTGTAAGTAATGATACGCACTATATTAATGCTGCCGGTGAGAATACGGGGTATAACACAAATATATTCCTTGATAACAGAGCATCGTCCAGCTTTATGGGATTTCCGAATGACATAAGGATTTATACAACAGGATATAATGTCAGTAATTCGTCAACCACGGAATTTTCATCATATTAAACAATAAACAGAAAAGCTATCCTGTGTTCAGGATAGCTTTTTTTTATAAGGGGCTATGGCCTTGATGTAGTTATTTCCTGACTGTTCCTTACCATACATAAAGAGGTAGTAAAAAAAGAGTCGCTTTATCAGGCTGAGACAAAATCTTTACTTCTTTCGTAAGTCTGTCAAATACGACCAGGATATAACCGGATAAAGTTCTGCCACCAATAAAAATAAGTTTCTCATCCGGAACAGGAGATATGGACAGATGCATAGGAATAAAAGAGAGAGTAACCCTATCCTTGATACCATCTTCAGGATCTATAAAAAGTAATTCATTTGATTCTTCAGTAATAGCATAAATCTTATCTACTTTACGTAAGGCTACCAGACCTACAGGCCTGGAGGGAACAGACAGAGTTTTTATAATACGTTTGGTAGATGTATCTATTATATTCAATTTATCTTTAGACTTGTGAACAACATATATCTTTGAATTGTCATTACTAAAAGCCAGGTCCTGCCCATCCTGATCAATTTGAGCTGCACCTGTTATAACGTTATCCCTTGTATTTAAAAAGGACACAGTCCTCTGTCTTTCATTTAAAATACATAAGGTCCTTCCGTCTGAAGAGAGAACTGATTTTACAGGGCCTGCTCCAAGCAGTACAGGAGACGTCACGTCTTTGAATTTTGTAAGATCGATTATACTTAAATTATCCCCCCTGTAATTTGTCACATAAGCTACATCTTTATTCAAAGACAGAGTAATACTTGAAGGCTCTTTTCCTACCTTTACATCCCTTCGTAATTTCCTGGTATAAAGATCAAATTCCACAAGTTTCTCACCGGAGAAATCAAGACCATAGAACATTTTGGATTTATCAGAATAGGCAATATCTTTGAAGCTGCCGGCCATGGTTACAGAACTTTGTTTGAATGTGTTTACATCAACGAGTTCAATATTATTACTTTCATTTATTCCATATAAAAGACTGGGCGGATAAGACTTTGTAAATATTCTGGATACAAAAGACCAGCCTGTATAAAGTACTATTAAGCCTATTAACACGAGGCCCGGGACTAGAATCTTTTTTATTCTCGGATCGAGTGGTTTAGGCGGAGGAGGAGGTTGTAATTTTTCCATCCTCTTCTCTTTTGTTTCACCTTCAGCCTTTTTATCCTTTTCTTCGGACTTTGCCACTTCAAAGAAATTAATACTATCCATTACCCTTATTATCTGACCTATTTCAGGCCTGTTCGAAGGAGTATAGCTTAAAAGAGACTGAATAAACCTTTCTACCTGAAGGGAAAGGAAGGGGTTAAGCTTTCTGATTGGCTGAAACTTATAAGATATTTCCTCCGGGTTACTTCCTGTCAGCATAAAATACATTACGGCACCCAGGGAAAATATATCGGATTTAAAATCACCGTCAGGAAGGCATCTCAACTCCGGGGCTACATATCCGTAAACTCCTTTAAAGGGATACACATCATCTGTGAGACCATAAAATATATGTGCCAGTCCATAATTCAAAAATTTTATATTTCCGTCAGATGTAAGTATAAGATTGGAAGGACGTATATCGCCACAGACTACTCCGTTATTATGCAAATATTCCAGAGCAGAATAAACCTTGCTTATAACACCGAATACTGTTTTTGCAGGCATCTGACTCTTCGCATCTTCAGTGTAATAGGTTCTGGCCACTTCATTAAAAGACATTCCTTCAATATATTCCATAATTACAGAAAAACGCACTCCTGCACCGTTATCTACCTGTGTATAAAAATAATCTTCTATCTTTACAAGACCGGCATGACTTAATTTAGTGAGTTTTTCGCATAGATTCTGAAACTTATCTATAAGAGGTTTTATTTTTTCAGGTCCGGTTCCTTTATATTGAATATCCTTTAATATCTTTGTAGATTTTTCGTCATCCTGTTCATCATAATCCTGAACTATATATATGCCTCCGTAACAGTCTTTTTGAAGCAATTCTCTTATTTCATATCTATTATTTTTAAGCATATCCACTTCTTCATAAACACCATAAGGAGGATCGTCAGAAGGCTTCTTATACAAAGGGAAAGATACATCTTTTATGGCATCTGCCCCGCCTTTTATGGAAGAAGAGGCGGTTGTAGCTTTTAATGAGGCAAGAAATTCTTCCGAAAGGCCCGATTTTCTTCTCCCTTTCAAAACTAAATCTTTATTTACTTCATATTCTTCTTCCGTCAGACCACTCTTACTGCGTAGAAAATCTGCTATGCTGGATTTACGGGTAAGTTTTTTGCCATCCTTACCGGTCTGTTCCGGAACAGGTGCCTGCTCTTTTGTCTTTTCCTCTTTACTGACTTCTTTTATTTCTTCTTTTACTTCCTCTTCTGTCTCTGCTTCCGGTTCTTCCCTGACTTCTTCTACATCTTCTTCTTCTTTCTGTTTTATAACAGAGAGCAACTGCATGGATAGAGCACTTGTCTTAAGTGAAGGTTTACTTGCTTTTTTCTCCGGTGTTTCAGATTGTTCTGAGATTTCTTCTTTACTATCTACAGTATCTATGTCAGCAACTTCTTCCTGTTCCTCATACTCTTCGTTAATTTCATCGAAATCATCCTTTTCTTCTTCATCGGAGATGGTCTCCTTTTTTTTCTTTTTCTTCTTCTTTTTCTTTTCTTTAATATCGCCTTCAGAAATTTCTGCCACAGGTTCAGATTTTACCTCTTCCGACGTTATATCCGGTTCAACCTCTTCTTCTATTCTTTCTATACCTTCTCCATCTTCTTTTTCTTCTACCATATCTGCCTGGCTGACTTCTTCTGCTGATGTATCTTTCAAATCACCGCTGACTAATTTTTTCTTCTTTTTCTTCTTCTTTTTTTTCTTATCTTC
>JAKPQU010000219.1 GCA_029555925.1 Bacillota bacterium | reverse complement strand
TATTCCTCTTTCTCAGAAAAAGAAATTTGTCACAGAATATTCAGAGTGAAAAGTGAAAAAAATAGAACATTACTTACTATTAACTTTTTACTGACTATATATTTTTCCAAATTATTTTTTGCAGGTACCCGAAAAAGAAGGAGTATTTACTCAATATAAAGAATATTTTCATAATTGAACAACCCTCGCGTCACGCGTCACGCGTCACGCGTCACGATCAGGAGAATAAAATGGTGACAAACAACGACTCGGATAATCATTCCCATATAGAAACCTGTTATCCCGGGAATGATTTTTCCGGCCAGTTAAACTTTCATTATGAGAGCTTTCTTGAAACATGCAGAAAAATTAAACATAAAGAATATAAACCTTCACATATATTAACGATTAATCCCAGACCTGACCACCTGGCTGCAGTAAAAACATTGTCTCCCATAAGTCTGGAATTAATACCTGATAAAACATTTGAACAGAGTTTAAATCCTGATAGCTCTTTCTATCATTATTTAATGGGAAATTCCCTGTTTCAACAGGAAAAATTTCAGGAAAGTGCCTGTGCTTTTCAATATGCAGTAATAATAGATCCTTCTTTACATAATTACAGATATAATCTGGGATGTGCCTCTATGAAAATCTTTGATTTTCGAAAAGCTCAAAGAGAATTTAATAAAGCTATAACACTTAAAGATAATATAGCAGATTACTATCATAACATAGGAATAGCTTTCTACTGTCTTGATGAACTATCTGAATCCATAAAAGCTATCGAATATGCTATAAAACTTGAGAGCAGTAATGAGAGATTTCGTAATAATCTGGAAAAAGTAAAAGCAATGAGAGTATTTATGTTCTGGAAAAAACTTGCAAAAGACTGGAGTAGCTGGTAATAAAGTATTATGTCCAAGATTGAAGATAAAAAAATAAACCTCTTTTATAAATTTAAAGAGGGAGATACAGTGAATTATGAAATAAATAAAAATATAACAGAAAAAATTATTTCTGATAAAAACATATCATTATATCCACCAAAAACCTTTACCTGTCATATAGAACAGAAAATAACACATATTGATGACAGGGGGCTTATAAGTATTACTATAAAAGAGAATAATACCATAAAAGAAGTAAAAATAGATAATAAAGGTAATAGCAGGACAGGTTCATATATCTTCACTTTACCGGAAGAAGAGGTAAAACTTAACAGCAAATGGACAGGGAAACAGAAACTTCAACTGCCTTTTTTATCTGCACCATTTGAATATAACATTACATGCTTACTGTCTGAATACAGATATCTGAAGGAGTACAACTGCGCCAGAATAGAAGTATTACCGGAAGAAATAACCTGTCCTTTAATATTGGAAGATAATGTTACCTGTAATCAAATAACTTCCTTCGACGGAGAATTTTATTTTGCTCCCGAAGAAGGATTACTTGTAAAATCTGTTCAGCGAACAAATATAATAGCCAGAGTAGAAACATTCCTTATTGACAGTACCTTAGAAATAGTAATGGAACTAAAAAAGTAAGCCTTTTAATGCTTTAATCTTCTCTCAGAAGATTTATCAGCATCTTACATGTCTGGTCGTCTTTTTCTAGAGTTAAAACCTTTTGCAATGCCTCTATAGAATCAGACCATTGTCCCAGTCTGTAATAAACTATCCCCAGGTTAAAGTAAGAATCTACATGTTCCGGATCATAGGAAACAGATTTTTTAAAAGCATTTGGAGCCTGATCTAAAAACTTTGGATTATCACACAGGGAAACACCAAGAGAAAAATGAATGTCTGCTTCTTTTGGATTATATTCAATTGTATCTTCTTTCTTTTTAGGCCCCATAAAAATTTCCTTGATCTTATCCAGAAGAGAACTTGAATTTTTAAATGTCGGCTTACCTTTAATAGGTGCAGAAGATAATTTTGTAGTTTTCTTTGCCCTGTTCTTTCTGGAGCGTCTGATCTGAAAATGAGGAGAATTATCATATTCTTTTCTTTTTTCCTCATCACTGATTATATTATAAGCTTCGACTAGCTCACTCATTTTCTGATCTAACAGAGATTTCGAACTGGAACTCCCATCATGGTAAATTTTGGATTTCTTTCGGTAAGCAGCTTTAACCTCTGCATCTGTTGCAACAGGAGGGATATCCATTATTCTATAAGGGTCACGCTTTATTGCCATCTTTTAATCTGCCTTTCTTTATTATTTTTTTCGTATTTATATTATAATCACTGATAATCATTTTATTTTTCTTTCCCCTCCCGAAATTTCCTCTCTAAATTAATTACTGACCTGAGCATAAGCACTTAATATTTTAATCTATTATAAAACACATTAGATAAGGTTTTTGACTTTTCACTTTTCACTTCAGTAATTGAATGGCCGTCAGGGTAACAGACGACTGATGAAGTTAATTTTCCGTTAATTCATCAATAAATTTCCGGGATTCTTCGTCATAAGGATCTAATTCAGCAGCTCTGGTAAACTCTTCCAGAGCAAGCTCAAATCTATCCTGCTGATAATATACAGTAGCCAGATTATGGTGATATTGAGAGTTTTCAGGTTCTAGCTCAATAGCCTTTAAAAAAGCTCCTACGGACTTATCATAATCACCTTTACTTCCATAGGCAATACCAAGGTTATTATGACATGCTCCATATCCTGGATAGGAAGCAGTTGATTTTTCATATTGCTCTATTGCCTTATCTATCTCTCTCCTGTTAAAGAAGATATTTCCATAATTATAAAGAGCCATAGCATATCGTGAATTAATAGAAAGAGCTTTTTCATAACATTCTACTGCTCTATCATAATCCTGTAATTTTTCATAAGCCACACCGAGATTATTATGAACATCAGCATACCAGTATTTAGTCTCTATAGAGAGGAGTCTGTCAAACTCTTCCAGAGCTTCATCATAAAAACCAAGTTTAAGGTACAACTCGCCAAGACAGCGTCTCGCTTCCCTGTACCGGGGATTAATAGAAAGAGCTTCTTTATATTCAGCCACTGCTTTACCTGTGAGACCTTTCAGTTCATAAATATTACCCAGTTTAAAATGCATATCAGGCCATCTGGGATGAAGAGAAATTATTGACAAAAATTCTTCTATAGCCTTATCTATCATTTTATTAATCTCAAAGACAAAGGAAAACTTAGCTACAGAACTATTTACAGTGGGATTTAAAAGAGAATCTTCCAGAGCATATTTATCATCGCTTAATACAATACCACACTCGTAACAATATTTATAATGACTTTGATTTTCTGTCTCACAATTAAAACATTTCACACAAATTCACTCCTTAAAAGTTATCTTTCTACTAACAAATAAAATTTCCTTCATAAGAAATATTAATAAATTTAATTTTATAGAACTATTTTATTTTTAATTAATATGTATATCAGATAAACTTATCAGGATCTATTTTGACTCCATCGGGTCTGAATTTTTTCAATTTTTTCAACTTGTTCTCTTTTCCGTCTTCTTTCTTTTTCAGAGAAGAGAGGAAGGATTTTTTCAATTCCTTTCTCTTCAGCCAGTCTTCTTCATTACACACAAAGGAAGTTGCAGAACCGACATGGCCGCAGCAGGGGCAGGTTTTAATATCAATAGAACCATCGAAAGATGTCTCAAACAATAACCTGCACTCAGGACATTTTGCTTTACCTGTATCCATAATATCACCCCTTATCTATAGGTTTCGACTTCTCTTTAATACAAATATCATAAAACCGGCACCGGTATATGAAAATATTACTGGTGTTTTAATAAAAAATTAAAGTTCCTCAGACTATCTATAGCTTTAAAAAATTCACTTTTATCATTGAGGACTTTCTCAAGATCTCTCACATTTTTAATATTAAATCCTTCAATGTCATACTGTTGCTTTAATAACATATAAAGGTTTTCCAGGAAACGTTCCTTTATATGTTCTTCCGTTAAATGTTCCTTTTCTTCTAATTTTAATCGAAAATCTGATAATGCTGCAAGAGCCCTCTCAAGGGAATTATTTATCGTCATAAGATTCATAATAGTATTTTCAGATATTGTTCTGGACCTATCCTGTTCAACGGAAACATCCAGAAGCTCTTTTGTAGAAGGCCAGTCATCATAAAAGCTCTTATCTGCAAGGAGGTCAAGCAGTGAAAATAAACGGGAGAGAGATTTTTTTACCCGTACAGTTTCATTTGCAATAAGGGTATCTTTAAAATTATCTTCCTCTTTATCTATAATTTTCTTCAATCCATTTATTATCTGAAAGGTATTAGTCTTAAAATATTTAAGTTCCTGTGTTACATAATCAAGTTTACCGGAAATCTGTTTGATATGATCAGACTCAATTCTATGCTCTATATAATCAACGACATGAGAAAGAGCAGTTATTTCTTTTGATGGTATCTGAAAAGATCGTTCTTCTCCGGGAACTTCTGTTACAGAATCTTTATAAATCCCTTCTTTTTCATAGGTACCTTCGGAGAAAAAATCCCTGGAAATGCTGGGAATAAACTCCTGTAATACCAGGTTATCATCCTGCTCCTCTGATACCATCCCTTCTTCTTCATCCGGTCTGTAGTATCTATCTAAAGTTTCTTCAGAAGGTTCATATTCACTCCCTTTTTCACGTAGAACTTCTTCACGGACATAGTCTTCCGAAGCTTCAGCTTCAACTGCTTTTTCACCTGGAGTTCCTTCAGAAATCTCTTCCTCACCGGCTTCTTCACAGACATAGTCT
>JAKPQU010000141.1 GCA_029555925.1 Bacillota bacterium | reverse complement strand
CTGAATTTCTGCAAATTTATGATATTCCGCATCATAAGACGCAAGTTCTACTTTGACAGTTCCTCCTGCGACAGGTTTACCGAAGAAATAATCGGCTTTTAAATCTCCTTTTATAGTTTCTCCGGGACGATAAAATTTTTTATCGGTAGAAAGGGTCACTTTAAATTTAGGCAGTACATATTTCTTTACAGAAACAGTAATTTCAGATTGATTGCCTCCTATTATTGACCTTATTTTATAATCTCCCGGCTCAGCTTCTCTTGCAAGGATAAAATCAGACGAAACTATACCATAGGCAGATGTTTTTTCATCTATTGTTTTAAAAACTTTATTACCCTTCCCGTCTTCAACTTCTATAGTAGCAGTTTTGTATTTTACCGGAGAGAGATTTTCACTTTCCATGGAAAGAGATCTTATATGAATGGTCTGCCCCGGTTGATATACAGGTTTGTCTGTAGTAAGAAGAATTCTGCAGGTACGGTATATATTAACCTTTTGGGTAATATCATCCTGACCGATAGGTGATGAAATCTTAACGGTTAATGTACCGTCTCCTTCTTCCAGGTCTGACGGTATATCGAAGGTTCCGTCCATCGTACCGTACATATCGCTTTTTTTATTAAGAAGTTCACATGTTCTATTCTTTGCAGAAAGCCAGACCTTTATGTCTGCATCCTTTACCGGTTTTAATCCGTCATGATTGAGAGTAATTACTCTTATTGTGCCCTTTGTTCCGGGACAGAAACTGTTCTCGCATAGAAGTCTGCTATCAAGTTTTCCTGTCCATGTCGGAAGGGTTGCCATATAAACACTGATAAGGGACATTATTAATAAAAGGACTAAAAAACATATACCCCATCTGTTTAAAAGGGGTCTTTTAATATGCTCCATAAATATTACCTCCCTGTATATTACTCCTTATAATTTTATCACAGCAACAGAAATTTTACTACTTACTACCAGTCGCCTTAGTTGCTAAATTCTTCCTTGCATATTAACGGCATTTTAATTATAATTAAGGAATGGCAGTTAAATAAATGTCTCAAATATATTAATCGTGACGCGTAACGCGTAACGCGTGACGTGAGGAAAGAGACAATTAATAAATTTTCATTCCTAATTAAATAGCACAGAAGGAATTTCATCCCGGAAAGGTTTATAAGAATTGAAAGTCAGGAAAATATCATTATATATTGTAATATCACTCGCTGCTTTCTGGTGTATTTTCTGCCTTCCTTATATGTTTCCCGAAAATAAAATTTCAGATTCCGATTCTTATATTTTCGGATTTAATAATAAGATAGCAATCCTGAGTATTACAGCCTTTATATTTATTTACTATTTTATAGTTTTCAATAAGTCTTCATCTTGCCAGATATTTACAGATGACAACAAAGGAATAGCTGTAAACACATGGGTTTATATGACAAGTGCCTTTTTACTCTCAGGCTATATTGTTATGTTATACTTTCTCGTAGGCAAAGACTGGTATGGAGAGGGGATCTATTTTATAAGAAGAATAGATATGATCTTAATGGGAAAAAATCCATACATAGATTTTGAATATGCTTATGGTCCGGCACTTATATATATACCTGTATATTTTCATTTAATAATGTCTAAAGCAGGTTTTTCTGTTAAAAGCAGTTATTATATAGTCTTTATTATAACAATTTTTTTAAGTCTGGGCTGCCTTGCCTATATTATCAGATGCTTTAACATATCTGCTAAATATAAAAATATTATATTTGCAGTTTTCGCACTTTCAAGCTGGAATCCAGGTATTGGATTGCACTATACTTTATTGAGATTTATATTACCTGTTGTATTTATCCTTTACATACACAGGCTGTTATGTAACAATAAAATTAAATCGAAAATACTATTATTAACTTTATTATCAGTTATTTCTACATTTATTATCCTATCTGTATCACAGGAAATTGGGATTGCCTATTATATAACATTAATAGCATACATTGCCTATCTCCGTATAAATCTTGGCAAAGAATATATATTCTGTTTCATAATACATATAATCGTACCTCCAATAATAGTGGCATATATTTTCCCGACAGATTATTTTGCATCTATAATCAATTTTAATAAAGGTGGTAATTCTTTTCCTATCGTGCCGACTTTTTACATAATTTTATATCTTTTCTGCCTCTTTTATACTGTACCTTTACAGTTAAAATTTTCACTTGTCCCTGTATATAATAATGCCATAAACCTGGCTATGGCAGTATTTACCGTATGTACCATTCCGGGGGCAATGGGAAGATGTGATATAGGACATGTTTTCTATTATGGTATAACGGTCTTAATGATTACGCCCGTAATATTATTAATAAAATATCCGAAATTTTTCAAATATTATATAACTATATTTATTGTTATAATGACTGTATATACAGCAGCTCATTTTAACCTCTTATATTACGGTGTTGCAAACAGATTATATGTATACTTTGTGACAGGTCATCATCCAAGAGAATATGAATATATAAATCGTGATTTTTCCAGACTGAATCGCTATAAAGAGCCTATAAGTGTCCCTTTCGACCCCGCCGAAGATTTAGATAGATATTTAAAGTCTACGGGTAAATATAAAGTTGATTATTTTGATGAAACAAGGCTGGTAGATTCAGAAGACGAATTGATACAAAAAATAAAAAATTTAGATAACTGTAAATTATTAATTGTACCTAAAAACTATATAAACTTAAAACCTTATGACGAGACATTGACGAGACAGGAAATAATTAGAAAACTTTTCCTATATCCTTTCAATCGTAAGCCACAAAAACTATTTTTTCAACCTAAAGTAATATTAATGAATTATATAAATTCCAACTATCATATAATTGATGAAGTAAATGATTATTATCTAATGGAGTATAACCGGGAATAAAATAAATAAAGGGTTGATAAAAAATATAAAGAATATATTATCGTCCTTACCGGGTAAATAGATTATATATATGATCTAATAAGGAGTTGGTTCAGAATGAACAATAAATTTAAAACTGTAGTTGTTATTTTTTTAATAACAGCTCTTCTGGTGCCGGTATTTATACAACCTGTATACGGCATGACATCTCCGCTCTGGGACAGGGAATTTGACAGAAACATAGACTGGATAATTCAAACGGAATTCGATGTACTCATAGCAGGAAGTAATAAAAAACTTTATGCCATTTCCGAAAGAAGAGGAGAAGAGATATGGTCAACAAAAAGCGGGCCTGATATTAACAGAAACGATGTTACAGTTATTGATGGCACAGACATTCTTCTCGTAAACAGAGAGATAGAAAAAGACAGATCGTATAAACTGGAAGCCTATGAACTTCTCACAGGGAAAAAACTATGGGAAAATAATAAAATAAAAGGTAAAGGTATAGGGATTTTACCGGTACTTGAAAGATGGTCATTTCTTTATCTCATAGACAGTGACAGCAGTGACAGAGTTCGTCCCCATATATACAACTTGAACATATTCAAAGGCAAAATCAACTGGGAATCGGAATTCAGCAGTTCATTTAACGGAACGAAATCGTCAGGAGTTTTAATTTTCGGCAATAAATATGATGTAAGCGGTTTTTATCCCCCTGTTTTCATAGATGACGAAATATACTTTTTTTATGATGGTATCAGAAAATTTTCCTACAAAACAGGGAAACAACTATGGTATGCCACATACACGGTTAACAAAGATGAAACTTTTATAAGATCCGATGGAGATGCAATAATTACCGAAAAAACCATATACACATCGGGAGCAGGTATAGTAAGAGCCATAAATCGTAAAGACGGCAGTGTTATCTGGGCTTCAGAAGATTTCGGTCTGGTACCTCTTATGTATTACGATGGAGGTAAAATCTTCGGACAGATTGGAGGAACCTTTATAAAAGCCAATCTTGACGATATTAAAAATATAGCTCCTGTCGGCGTATTTGCTTTAGATGCAAAAACAGGAAATACTGACTGGAAATTCTATAACTGCCAGGAACCTGTAACAAACATAGTTCCTATCAAAGACAAAATCCTCTTTTCAGATAAAATATCCCTGATAGCAATTGACAAAAAAACAGGTAAAGATATATATAAAACAACTCTGGATTTCGAGAGCCCTGTTATTACAGTAGCTTATGAAAAAGAGAAGAAAGTGCTTGTCCAGTCAGGGCAAAAAATTGGATGTTATGATCTGAACAGCGGTCATAAACTCTGGATGACAGGTTTTAAGGAGCAGAAGCCTGGCTTCCTGGATAAACTTCCGAACAGACTGTTAATTGGAACCGCTTTAATTGTATTTACAGGAGGCCTTGCAACTCCTATACTGCTCGGCTCCTATATAGCATATGATATAAACAGAAGTATGAACAGAAATGCAGCAGAAGACAGATTATACCGTCAGGCCCAGGCTGAAAAGACATTCTGGGCAGGAGCAGATGCTTTCAGAAACAGTCCGGGTTTTTCTCAGGCTGTTAAAATAAGAAAGGAACGTATGCAGCTTCTGACAGGACAGAAGGATATATATTTTTATGTTTATGGAGAAGATGAACATAATTCCGATATACAGGGAGCAGCTTCTATAGATATAGAAAAAGGCACAATGACAGAAATAGATCTGGATAATGATAAACCTGCATATTTTTATGACAGAATATATAAACTATTATTCTATACAGATGGAGATAAAATATCAGCCTATAGAACTTAATATAGCATAAATCAAATATATTCATAAATTATTTTCCCTTTAATGAAGGGTTTTTGTGATTCAAAACGAAAATAATATCGTTCTTCATACATATATATAGTAACTATCCTTGGAATTATATAATTAAGGGAGATAAGTATGTCTGAACTCAGTGAAGATAAAAAATTAGATATTATTCAAGATCCAGATGTAATAGCTTTACTTGAAGGCTCTATCACTCCTGAATCCATAATGGAACAGGTAAATAATTTTTACAGTGATGGGAAGATAGAGGAAGGCATATTATTACATAAAAAAGTAGGAGAATTTTACATAATAAATAAAGAACCGGAAAGGGCAATCGAAATTTACAAAAAAATTACAGACTACAAACAGGATGTTCAGGCTCTTTTCAGGATAGCCACTATTTACAAAGACTTAAATGATAAAGGCAATGCCATTGAGTTTTATAGAAAAGTTCTGCGGCTAGAAGAGTCACAAAAGGAAGCTTTAAGAGAGTTCGCAGAACTCAATTTCGAAATAAAAAAATATGATACTGCAATAATGGCTCTCCGGCAACTGGTAAAAATAGAACCGGATAATATAAATGTTATAGAAAAAATAGCCTTTATATCAGAAATGATGGGTAGCACAAGAGGCGCTCTGGCAAATTATATTAAAGCTGCTGAATGGGCCAGAGAGAAAAAACTTTATCGGAAAGCTGAAGAACTGTTGAATAAGGTGTTGAGCATTAAACCGGCACATAAAGAAGCCCAAAATGAATTAAAAATTATTCAAGAATTGATAATAGAAGAAGAAAACAGGCCTCAATGTACACAAAAACTTGAAGAACCTCAGGAAGAAGCCGCTGAAAAACCTCAGGAAGAAGCCGCTGAAAAACCTCAGGAAGAAGCCGCTGAAAAACCTCAGGAAGAAGCCGCTGAAAAACCTCAGGAAGAAGCCGCTGAAGAACCTCAGGAAGAAGCCGCTGAAGAACCTCAGGAAGAAGCCGCTGAAGAGCCTCAGGAAGAAGCCGCTGAAGAACCTCAGGAAGAAGCCGCTGAAGAACCTCAGGAAGAAGCCAGTGAAGAAACCATTGAAATAGTTGAAGATTTTGAATATAAAAATGATTTAATATATTTAAATCTAATAGAGAATTTAGCAAGTAAGGATTTATCTTCTTTAACCTCTGTTATTTTATTTAACAGAGCAAAAATGGACAAAAGATTTTTTGAATTATTTGACTGTGAACTTGAATATGCCATTAAACAGGATAATAAAAAACTGTTCGAAGATCTATCTTATTTAGATAGTATTATGAATAATTTACAAATTCGTAAACACATGAGTCCACCTTATGTACCAACCCCGGAAGAACTAGAAGAACTGGAAAAGAAAAATGTGGAATTGTCACAGGAAAAGAAAATAAAAGAAAAAGAGCCTGAGAAAATCGAAGAAGAACTTCAGAAGAAAATCGAAGAAGAAGAACTTCAGAAGAAAATCGAAGAAGAAGAACTTCAGAAGAAAATCGAAGAAGAAGAACTTCAGAAGAAAATCGAAGAAGAAGAACTTCAGAAGAAA
>JAKPQU010000191.1 GCA_029555925.1 Bacillota bacterium | reverse complement strand
GCTGCTCACCCTTCAGGGTACCCATCGCCAGGCTGGCAGCAGCACAGGCAGCTATCAAGGCTTCAAGGAAGTAAGCTTTATTCATAACAGTGAAGAGGGTGTCTCATAATACAAATGGGGCGCCCTTTTTCTTTCTGTCAGGATTTACAAGTAATTCAAGATACTGTTGGGTACATCAATGAAAAGAACAGCGGAAGGGTTCTCCCTCCCTGGTTTCAACCTGCTACCCCTATTCTTTACTTCTGAAAGTATATTATATATCCTCTTTTCCCTGTCCATCTTACATTTCCACCAGAAGTAATATATATCCATGTTCCTCTAATTGTTGGATCGGCTGAAACTATACTTGCACCATTTGAAATGTAATCCCATGCATTAGCCCCTCCTCCTGAGGCAAAATCAAAAGAGAGGCTATACACCATTCCATCTGATATATCCCTTCTGGTCCTACAGGAATATTTCCTTGCTCACTTTCGATATTCTTCAGTTTTTTGACTGCTGTTGGATAATTTATTTAATTATCAAATACATAGTCCGGAAAGAACAGAACAAGCAACGCCCAAATGATTAAAGAAATGTAAGCAATGACTATAGATATCATGGTAAGGGCTAAAAGCTGTTTCTCTTGTCTTTCTAAAGATGTGCTGTTTTTATATGTTTTAAACACTCTTCTTATATAGTCAAGAAAGCCATTAGGGATATAGTCCGCGTCATGTTTTCTCAAGATTACCTCCACCTCCTTTTTATTATAAAAATATAACAAAATACAAACTGCTGCAGGTAAGGTTGTTATGAAAAATATTATATATGAATTCATATTATCGGGATTAATAAATAATCAAAAATGTCTCCAGGGTCTACACCAAAAGTCTGGTGGCGGGAAGGGACTCATTTTACTCCTCATGGCTCCATCTCTTTTCATCTTCTATTGAAGTCCAAATTTCACCGGACAAAGTATACTTAAAAACCTCCTTCAGTTCTTCAGACATACCTTCTATATTGTTTTCTAACAATCGCGTAACCCTTTTGTCCT
>JAKPQU010000172.1 GCA_029555925.1 Bacillota bacterium | reverse complement strand
TTTTATATAGGATTAAAAATTAAATAAGGGCTAATTTATTGTCTGTAAAACAAATTAAATAAGGCAAATTATTTTTCTTCGTAAGAGCCTGTCAGGCAGAAGCTGATAAATGGTTACTAATTTACCTGTAGCGGTACTTAGCAACTGATGTAAGAAAGGACAAATAAATGAACAGAACTCCTAAAATAATGGTTGTAGATGATGATATGACATGCAGGGATCTTGTTGCAAACTATCTTTCCAGGGAAGGGTATGAAGTGATACAGGTTGAAAGCGGCAAACGCTGTCTTGACATGTTAAAGGATTTTACTCCTGATCTGCTCTTACTTGATGTAATGATGCCGGAACTCAGCGGATTTGATGTGTGTAAAAGATTACGGGACCAGGAAGGCACGTTTCATTTGCCTGTAGTTATGTTGACGGCACTGAGTGAAAAAATAGACAGAGTTACTTCTATTGAAGTCGGAGCAGATGATTTTCTTACCAAACCTTTTGATAAAAGTGAACTTATTGCCAGGGTCAGATCCCTTCTCAGAATAAAATTTCAGCATCAACAGGTAATTCAGGCTTCCAAAATGTCTGCTGTTGCCACGCTGGCAAATGGTGTTTCCCATGAATTCAATAATATACTTGCAGGTATAGACGGATGGGCACAGGTAGCTCTTTCTCAGAAAAAAGAAGAGGTTTTCCTCAAAGCTATAGAGTTTATAAGAAAGAGCTGCAAAAAAGGAGCAACTCTTGTAAAAGGGCTTCAGGATTATTCTACTGTACCATATGACAGAGATTTATTGCCTTCTATTACCAATATAAATCAGGTGATTGAAACACTCCTTGATATGTTCAGAGCACAGTTTGAGAGTAAACAGATTGAACTGGAGGTGAGTTACGGAAATATTCCAGAAATATATACAAATAAAAGGGGAATTCAGGAGGTTTTTTTGAATATCATTACAAATGCAAGGGATGCTCTGGATAATAAACCGGGAAAAATAATTATAAAAACCTTTATAAAAGATGATTATATAGCTATAAAATTTTCCGATTCAGGTACAGGTATAGCTCCCGAGTATATAGATAAAATATTTGAACCTTTTTATACCACCAAAGGCTCTCTTGGAATAAGTAAAGTTCCCGGTTCAGGCCTGGGATTATATATATCTTACGGCATAATAAAAAGTCAGGGCGGTCGTATAGAAGTTCAGAGCCATCTCGGGAAAGGCAGTGATTTTACCGTATATCTGTTGAAGAAGGAACGTATGTAGAGACAGTGTTCTGTCTCTACATACGAATTATTCCTGTAATATCAAATGGGCAAACATTTTTGCTTCATCTATCATATTCCTGATTCTGCAGTATTCATTCGGCTGATGGGCCAGTTCATCATGTTTTGAACAGCAGACGGCAGAGAAACCGGCTTTCCGGAACAGTGCTGCTACAGTTCCTCCTCCTATGCCCATAGGAACCGGTTCTACTCTGTGGACACTTCTTATAGACTCTGATACAGCTTTCACGACAGGTGAATCTGCATGTGTTGGAGGTGCTGCTTCTTCTTTATTCGGAAAATCCATTTCTATTTTTACATCGAATGTTTTTTCTATATCATTACACATATTCCTTATTGTTTCTATAACGTCTTCTAGAGGATATTCAGGGAGTATACGACAATCAAGACAGAAAATATCCTTCCCCGGTATTGTATTTATATTGGGAACGTTCCCTTCTTTTTTGGTAGGCTCGAAGGTGCTTATGGGAGGATCAAAGAGATTGTTAACCTTCGGATATATGTTATAAAGTTCATTCAGTTTTACTACCAGATGTGATGCTGCCCTGAAACTGTTTATTCCTTTTGACGGACGGCTTGCATGACACTGTTTCCCTGTTGTAGTAAACTGAATCCATAGAATTGATTTCTCTGCCACTTCGATCATGGAACCATCACAATTTCCCGAGTCTGGAACAAGTATATAATCTTCATGTCTGAAATTTTTGTATTCTTTCAATACATGGCCGAGACCGAACTGACTTCCTGTTTCCTCATCTGCAACAAATACGAGGCCCGTATCATATTCTGGTACCAGTCCCTCATCTATAAAAGCTTTCAGCGCAAATATCGATGCTACAAGACTCTGCTGGTTGTCTTCCGTTCCTCTTCCATAGATTTTCCCGTCTTTTACCTCTATTTTGTACGGGTCTGTTTCCCACATATTCAGATCCCCCGGAGGAACTACATCCATATGAGACATAATCCATATGGTTTTTTTGTCGCTTTTCCCTTTATACAGGGCTATTATATTCGGCCTGTATCCACATGGCGCGGAACTGTCAGGAGCATTTAATTCCAGTATTTCCGAAAAATTCATTCCTTTAAGAAATTTCACAATGGCTTCAGCCTTTTTTACCTCCCCTTCACCTCCGTTTACAGGACTGAGAGCCGGTATGGCAGTCAAAGTCCCCTGAAGTTCAATCATGGCTTTCTCGTAAGAATCTATTCTTTGTGAGATTTTTTCGAAATTTTTCATTCATTTCTTCCTTTCTTAATCTAATAAAAGAGCATTAAAACCTGCCTGCCTGAAATGATTATCTGCTGTCAGAGCATTAATAATATTTCTTTCTTCCATGATAGTAAATGATAGGCAATCAGTAAGACCCCACTCTTTATCCTGTCTGGAACTATATAATTTTATTGCTTTATCAAATAATTCTGCAGTAATAGTTATTATTTTAATATCAGGATCCCGTCGTAAATCCTGTAATGTAGATATACAAAGAGAACGCCATCTTATTCTGGAAAGACTGTTGGCAATTTCAGTTAGAATAGCGTCACTTGTTACAAAAGGGCCTTTTATTTCTGATATAATCTGTTTTGCTTTGTCATGATACTCATCAGATGTATTTATTAAAGCTAAAATATAGCCTGTATCAATAAATATAGCCATTTATTTCTCCGTGCCATAAAGATAATGATCATGATTTCTGGCCATATCTTTTATACCGAGATCTGTAGCTCTTTGTAAAATGTTCATAAACGTTTTACATGTTTCTTTTTCCGGATGAATCGTTATAGTATAATAATGATCCGGTATAAGTTCCGGTACTTCTTCAGGATGAAATACTTTACCGTCAAATAAAGCTTTAATTTTTTTACTCATAAAAGTACCTCCTTATAATAAGGTTATCCAAGTATATAATAGCATTATCGAATGATATAAACAACTATGTTATTAGAGGGTGTCTGAAAAGCCTAATTACGCCATTTGTATAACCAAGCGTTTCAACATAAGCCTTATCATCGAAATATACACAAAAGCTTCACTACTTGATGGTAAATATTCATAATCTTTACTCATTCGTCTGTTCTTG
>JAKPQU010000171.1 GCA_029555925.1 Bacillota bacterium | reverse complement strand
GTTAGTTTCATAACTATCCATAAATAATGACCTCGTAATGCGTGACGCGTAATGCGTGATGCGCAGGGATTAAACCCGTCACGCGTCACGCGTTACGCGTCACGACGACTTAAATTCTAATAAGTTATGAAATACACTATAATCCTCTTAACACTATAAGAAAATTTTTTTCAAGTGAAACTTTTTTTAAATTCCATTTGTTATATTATTATGAAGGGATATTATAGTTAGTTTCATAACTAACCATAAATAATGACCTCGTAATGCGTAAAGCGTAATGCGTGATGCCCATGGATTAAACCCGTCACACATCACGCGTTACGCGTCACGACGACTTAAATTCTTATAAGTTATGAAATACACTATAAATTAACCTGGATAATTTAAAAATAATACGGGGATACGTTAAAAATAAGATGGTACTATTAAGAATAATAGGATCTGAGAAAATCGTAGAAAAAGTAAGTATAAAACAACATAAAACTGATAAATAAGGATAAATAAATAAATAAATTCTGAGCCTGAAGATGAATGGAGGATTTTTTAATGAGATCTATAGGTATAAATGATCCGAATAAGTATATAATTTTTACTCCCGGTGCCATATCACCGAATCAAGTCAAGGAATCAAAAAAGACTGATGAAACTCAAAAAGGGGGGCTTCTTAAATCATTAAATACACATTTAAGTGCTGTAAAAGATTTTTTCTGTGATAAGGTCGGACTGAGTAATATAAAACAGAGTGAAGAAAAAGAAATAAAAAAAGCAGTTGAAAAATTATCTTCAGATGCTTCTTCCAGCGTAAAACAGGAAAAAGAAACACACAGGGAAGAAACAATAAAGAAAACAGACAGGGAAAGCTATGGTTTCATGCCGAAACCTGAAGATACATCAGGGCAGAAAGATTCATCTCATGAGCGGGGATGCATTACCGGTATTTCCGCAGAGATTACCCCGAAAGATGCAGAGGCGCTCTCTCCGTCAAACAAAGAAACTGCGGGGCATATATCCGGATCGACGATTTCTCAGGCATCCGGCACATCGGATACGGTTGAAAACACCTCAGTGTGTAAAGAAAAATCTACTGATGAGATTACATCTGAAATATCTGAATATATTCTCAGTCTTCCATGTATTACCGAAGGGCTGAATGAATCTTATTCGCCCAACCATACCCAGGGCATGACTACGACGGAACATATTAATAATCAGGTAAAAACGCTCAGGGATTATGATGCATTGCACGCTATGATAAATAATCCGAATGCACCGGAACATCTTCGGGTCTCCGTAGAAGATCTTAAAGCGTTTCTTGAACCGCTGTTCGCTACCCTTGGCCCTTCCGACTGGAAGGTGCTTACAGTAGTTGCCGGATTTCATGACCTGGGCAAAATGAACCCTCAGTGGGCGGAGAAATCCGGTCTAAACATGAAAGGCGTCGAGTGGATTGCCCACGATTTTGATTCGGAAACGATACTTGCCGGCAATCCGGAACTTCTTTCCAGGCTTAATCTGACCGATAAAGAAAAAGAAAAAGTTCTTCTTTTAGCGAGGCTTCACTCACTTCCGGGACAATACTTCTTCGGAGAAGGCAATGTTTCGGCATATAAACCGCTCTTTGACATGGCACGGGAAGAAAAAAGCGAGGGAGTGTTAAGCCTTGCACGCATTCACGGTCTCCTTGACGTGATGAGTGCCGTGAATGGCAAATTTTCAAAACCGATTTTAAATTCTCATAATGCACTGCGGCAGTTTATTTCTGAAGCATATAGGGACGGCACGCCGCCGGGTGAAAAATTTAAAGAAGCCTCCATCAAGGAACTGGGCAAAGAAGGAACTCCTGATGAACCTTCACTCAAAGATGTGGCGACGCGCTTTAACCTGGGCCGGTTGCCATGAATCGTCTCAAAAAACTCGTTGGTAACGCCAGGCCCGCTGATTTTATCAGTGCCTTTGAAGCAATGGACCCTGCCTTTATCAAGAGTTTCAACAGTGCGACAGACGGAGAAAAAACATGGTTTGGCACCTATATTGCCAATTCATTCGGCAGCGGGTTGCTCAAAGCTCTGAAAGGCCCTATTGCAGAGGGGAAAGCAAGTACTGCCGATGTAATTCAGGCAACGGTAAAAACGGTAGCCTGCGCATATGTGCACCGCACACGCCAGGAAGCGACAGAGCCGTGCCGCACGGAATGGGCCCTCGGTGCACAGGAACCATCTTTATTTATTCTCAAAGGAGAAAAACAGGCGCTCGCACTGCTCAATGAAACCAAAAAACTTACTTCCCCTGAATCCGGCGCATCTCTCCTTGCGTCTTCCAGAGAAGGGCTTACACTGCGCAGTGGCCAGAGTGGTATAGTATTCGGTTACACTGAATAACAATTTTGGATAATTATTAAGAGTCTGTCTGATCGGGCAGGCTCTTAATAAACAAGACCTTTACTCAAATAAATAGCCATGACAATACATGTATGCATAAAAGTGGAAAGGCCTATGCCTTTTGTCTCAAGTGATGCTCTTCCGAAGATCCATCCTATAAAGGTATATATAATCAATATGCCTGTTTGAATAAGTAATCCAATGAGGAATCCTTTTATGTCACCAGAAGAAATGGCGATAGAGAGGTATATAAACTGTGAGTGGAAGAGACCGAATAAAAGCGCCTGAAGGTAATTTGCATATTTCTCATCTATAGCTGATTTAAATCGGCTCAAAAATATGCCTCTGAACAGAAGTTCCTCTATGAATGAATTGTTCAGTGCTCCGAGAAAGAGAGGGACAATCATATAAAGGTTCTGTAATACGAGGCCCCCTTTATGTCTGAGCAGAAAAGCCATGATACTGAATATGAAAAAATAACCTGCCAGTTTCAGAGCTATATATTTCCATGGTAAAGGTCTTTTGGGGTCAAGAAATCCGGAGATATAATTTATATTACCTCCCTTTAATGTAGAATCTTCTCTTTGAGAAGAGGTGCGGAAAAAGACTATTAACATGAATATAAGTCCGATATATTGATGGGAACGATGAAGGAGATACATATTTATGTTGTTAATCCAGTGGGAAATCCATCCGGGACTGGCCGGTACAGGAACGACAAAATGAATAAATTGATAAAATATTTCTATGAGGAAATAACCGGCAGCACATATTTGCAGTGTATATAAAACAGAAGCTGTTCCGTTTTTTACAGGCAGAAACATGAAAAGCAACAGAAGGAAACTTAAGAGAAACATAAAGATAATGCATAATTCAGGCGGAAAAAGGAGACCGCTGTATAAGAGATTATTCATTGATAATATATCCATCAATGATAAACTCCCAGATGGTAGTTTTATACAGAGATAAATTATAACAGATACTGCCAGAGGTATAATAGAAGTGAGGAAAATCTTTCTCTTTTCATTTTTCTGATTCATAATTTTTTACAGAATTGTGCCAGAAACCTTCGCCCATTAGAGGCCAGGTCATTGACCTTTTTCTTTCTCCATTTTTTTTAGTTCATTTTCCGAATAATTTCTTATCTGTCTGAGTAATTCCCTTATAATCAGATTACTCTCTTTTTCTATCATGTCTCCAAGTTTTTTTGTGAAGGTCCTGTATAATTCCGGCCCTTCTTTACCGAGTGCTTTATCTTTACATGCTCCTGCAAGTTTATAGAAAGCATCTGCTCCGAGAGTTGTTTTAAGTTTCATAGTATTTTTTGCTTCCTCCAGGGCAAGATCAAAGCGGTCCATATCTATATATAAACTTACCAGATAATAATGAGGATAAGGATTTTCAGGATCTATATACATGGCTTTAACAAATTTTTCTTTTCCTTCTTCCAGCCTTCCTCTGGACTGGAGTAATTTGCCATATTCTATATAGGTATCAAATTTCGCCTCCGCAAGTTTTTTCCCCCATATGCTATCATCCGATCTTTCTTCCAGAGCTATGGCTTTATCGAATTTTGCCAGTGCTTTAATAAATTCTCCTTTACTTCTGTAGGCAATGGCAGTGTAATAATAAATCTCTATGGAATCAGGAGATAATTCATCGGCAGTTCTGAGTTTCTCAATGGCAAGACCGTATTGCTTCTGTGTTATATATATTTTCCCCAGTAATAAATAAGGAGCATAATGTTTCTGGTTTATCTCCAGGGCTTTTTCCGCCTCCTCTGTGGCAAGGACTGCTTTTCCCATCTTCAGATAATTTTCACCTTTTGAGATGTGCCTCATCAGTCTTGCTTCAGGAGAAAAATATATAATAACACCTGCTAATATACATAGAAAACATATTATTGTAAGAATTATAAATATTTTTTTACCCATATATATATTATATATCAAAAAGACCTTTCTATACAAGAAAATTATGAGAATCTCTTTACATTTTATTAATTTGTCGTGAAATTATTATATATACATAATAAAATCATTCCTCCTGCGTCATGCATTACGATTTTAATCAGAACGGGGATTTTTATGACTTATAGAGATATATATTTATCTTTTAATAATGATATAAAGATACTTGAACATAGAGCAAAGACAGATAAAAAAATAGAAGAGCTTGTGCCTGTATTGAAGACAAAACTCGGTTATTATGAAAAAGAAATGAGAGAGATGGACATACTGGAAAAAACAGAAGAAGGACTTAACCGGTATATGACGACAGATTATCAGAGAATAATATCCGAACTCAGGAGAAAGGTAATATACAGGCTGAATGTGCTTGTAAAACTTGCCTCTGAAATAGAAGCTATATTTACAGAATCGGAAAATAAGAGTTCTTTTTAGCTTTCGGCTGTCAGCAATCAGCTTTCATGGAATTACATAAAATGTTTTTTCAAAAAATCGGAAATGTCTTTTTTGAACTGTTCTCTGTCGAAAAGTAAAGCATTCTTTCTACATTCTTCAGGAGAGAAAGTCATGGATTCAAATTCTATGACACTGTTTTGAAGCGCTTCTTCAGTCTGTTCTTTGAAAAAGTGGCCAGTAATGCCTTCTTTTACTGTTTCCATTGCCCCTCCTCCGAAGAAAGCTATGACAGGTCTTCCGCATGACTGGGCTTCTACAGGGACAATACCAAAATCTTCATTCCCCGGAAATACAAGAGCCCTGCAGTGCTGGTAATAGTGTCTTATTTCCTCATCGGAACGCCATCCCAAAAATTTTATATTACCTTCTGCCATGAGTTTTAATTTTTTCATCTCCGGCCCTTCTCCTATAATAATCAGTTCTTTTTTTAATCTGTTAAATGCTTTTACCGCCAGATCCATTCTTTTATATGGCACAAGGGCAGATAATGCAAGGTAATAATCACCATGTTTATTACCGGAAGGAACAAAAAAATTTGTATCTACAGGGGGGTATATTACCGCTGAATCACGGTTGTAATAAGTTTTTATCTTTCTCTGTATATTTTTTGAATTTCCTATAAAATAATCTGCCCTCTTTGATGTTTTTATATCCCATTTTCTGATTATTCCCATCATAAAAGAAAAGAACCATTTTAATGGAGGCCAGGTATCTTTAAAATAATCGTCAAAGAGATCATAGGCATATCGTATGGGCGAATTGCAGTAACAAACATGAATGGTCTGGGGAGAGGTTATAATGGATTTTATCAGACAATGACTTACGCTTATAACAAGATCGTAACCGGAAAAATTTAAACTTTCTACGGCAAAAGGCATAAGGGGAAGATAGAGTTTATATAATTTTTTGGCGAAAGGAAGATTCTGTATAAAAGAGGTAAATACTTTTCTTTCTTTCAGCAGAGAAGAAACACGGTTCAGATCACATACGAGAACATAAAAATCTGCGGAAGGAAAAAGCTCGAATAAACACTCCAGAACTTTTTCTCCGCCTCTCATGGAGAACATCCAGTCATGGGCAATTGCTATTTTCATGGTTTACGTTCCAATCTTAAATATGGGAATCGTGACGCGTGATGCGTGATGCGTGTTTTTATTACTTACTTTTTACTCTTCACTCTTCACGACTCACGATTTCCAGTCCTTCAGAATAGACTTAAATTCATTACAGTAATCTTTGAATATGTTAAAATTCATGGATTCATTGAGATATATATAAGAATCAGGGTCGAAATCAAAAAAAAGTGTAAAACTTTTAACAACGGACCAGTCTTTCAGGTCATCCCTTACAAAACCTCTGGATTTTGCATATTCCCAGAGCGGTGTTCCGGGGAAAGGTCTTAATGGAGATATCTGAACAGAATGAAGTTTTCTTCTGTTATGTTCAAGAAAATTACAGATTTTACGAAGATCTTCTTCTCTTTCATGAGGAAGTCCTATCATAAAGGAAAGACTCAGTTTTATTCCATATTCATTACAGAGGTCAACTGCTCTCTGGTGACAGGAGAAACCGTCATTTTCTGCAGACTCAATAGTTACACCTGATTGAGTTCCCAGAGAAATTTCCACTGTATTCAGTCTTTTTAATTCTTTGAGCATCGGTTCATCTATAAATTCGGTTCTGCCATAGGCAAAAAACTCAAACTTACCTGCCAGCCCTTCTTCTGATAGTTTATCTGAAATTTCCTTTATCCTTAAACTGTCTGAAATAAAAAGATCATCAAAAAAAATTACATAATTGTTCTTTAAAATATTGCAGGCTTCTTTAATTTCCTGTACTACATAACCGGGGGAATGGGTTCTGTGGTTTTGCCATACTCCCGGCGTGGAGCAGAAAAAACATTTAAATTTACATCCTCTTGATGTTATTATATGTGTTATTGAACCGGGAGATATAAGCTTCCTGTCCGGTACAGGTATTATGTCCAGATTTTCTATTGGATTTCTCGCCGGATTTACTGTTATTTCTCCACGTTCATTATGAAAACAAATACCGTCTATATTATACAGCTCTTTAACCGGAAAAGAGCCATTATCTTTGTAAAGTTCCAGAAGTTTCAGAAAAGTAATCTCCCCTTCTCCCGTGACTCCTATATCAAATTCATCAGGCAATTGTGACGGAATAGCAGATATATGAGGCCCTCCAGTTATTACAGGGATATTGCTATTTAAATTTTTTATCTTTCTCGCAAGTTCTGTGGCATAACTAAAACTTTCCGTTACAGAGGATAAACCTATTATATCAGGGGAATTTTTACCTTGAAGCTCGATATTATTTAAATTATCGCTGATAACAAAATCTACATGTCCGGGAAGGTATTTCTTTGTAAAGGATATAATATACAGAAAACCCAGAGGAGGACACATTCTTCTCATAAGATGCTCCAGTCCCCCTCCTTTAGCAACAGGCGCATTGGCCGCTAAAAGAACTACTTTCAAGCCGAACACTCCTTAATATTAAATTATTTTGGTTCCTTTACATCCTCTGATCTGTCATCAGGATCATTGGATATACCAAAAGAGCTCTTCATTTTACTCACCTGCCTTTCCTTTATAATTATATCATAAATCTGTTTAATTTTCCAATCCGGTAATTCTAAAAGAAAAGTCCTTAATCAGTGAGCCGTGAGTCGTGAGTGGGAAACCACCCGTCACCCGTTACGCATTACGCTTCTCACTATATCCACTTCCTGAATTTAAAATTAATTAACATAAGAATGGATGTGATCAACATAACACACCATAGCCCGGGATATCCCCAGTGCCATTTGAGTTCAGGCATAAACTCAAAATTCATGCCGTAAATACCTGCCAGAAATGTAAGAGGGATAAATATTGTAGACATAATGGTGAGAACCTTCATGATTTCATTCATCTTATTGCTGATACTTGAAAGATATATGTCCAGCATGCCTGAAACTATATCACGGAAGGTTTCTATTGTATCTATTACCTGAATTGTGTGATCGTAAATATCCCTGAAATATATATCTGTAGAATCCTGAATAAGGGACGAGTCTCCTCTTACAAGGGTATTTATTACTTCTCTTAAAGACCATACAGATTTACGTAAAAATATAAGCTTTCTTTTTAATTTATGAATAATCTGAAGTGTTTCTTTTGTAGGATTGGCAATTAATTCATCTTCCAGATCTTCTATTTTATCTCCTATTTTTTCCAGTATGAAAAAATAGTTGTCAACTATTGCGTCCATCAGACCATAGGCAAGATAATCACTTCCCATTTTTCTTATCTTTCCTTTATCTGTTCTTATTCTGTCTCTGAGAGGATCGAAAATATCTCCCTTTATACCTTCCTGAAAAGATATGACAAAATTTTTGCCCAGTACCAAACTTACCTGCTCTATAACTATATCTTCCAGACTGTCGTCATAGGTAATCATCTTTAACACTATATAAAGATAATCATTCAGATCTTCTATTTTTGGTCTCTGGTCTGTATTGACGATATCCTCCAGTATAAGAGGATGGAGGTGGAAATAATCACCGAGTTTCTGTATGAGCTGAGTATCCTGAAGGCCTTCTATATTAATCCATGTTACTGTAGGTTTATCTTTAAAGGGGAAACAATCTTCAACTGCTTTTATTTCTTTCTCATTAAAAGACAGTTCATCATAATCCATTATATTTATATGTATTGCTTCGGCTTTTTTTTCTCCTATATAAACAAGAGAACCGGGAGAAAGGCCGGCTTTTTTTGACCTTTTCTTTACCAGTCGTGCTCCCTTTTTTTTATTTGATCGTGACACAGGAAAAACCTCCATCAAGAGTTGTCAGGAAATATTGACCTGAGTATAAGCATGTAATAAAAGTCTTCCTCCCGTCACGCGTTACGCGTTACGCGTCACGATAGCATATTTGTATTATTTATGCTTATCTCAGTAATTACATTATAGTTACCTGTATCGCGACGCGAGGGATGGTCCCTTATAATAACTAAAGATGGGTCTTTCGACTCATCTTTATTATATTAGCTGAAAAGTATGTTCAGACGGATTAATATCTTCTTTTTCCGCCGCCGTAGCCGCCGCCTTCTCTTCTGCCACCGCCGTAGCCGCCTTCTCTTCTGCCACCGCCACCTCTGCTGCTGTCTCTGTCTCTGGCTTCGCTGACTTTAAGCTGTCTTCCGTCAAGTTCATATCCGTTCAATTTATCGATTAATTCTTTTGCATCTTTTTCTTCTGCCATTTCTACAAAACCGAAACCTTTAGAACGTCCGCTTTCATGATCTTTTATTATATTTACTGTCTGAACAGCACCATACTGTTCACACACTTCCTGAAGGGCTTCCTCATCAGTATCATAAGAAAGGTTCCCTACATAAACTTTAGCTGCCATAACTAGCTTCCTCCTTGAGTAATGAATAATTTTCTGGTAACTACCAGGTCGCTTCACTTCGAATTTCTTGTAGCCACGAAGTGCAAACAAAAGAAGAAGCTTCGGGCAACCAGATATTCTGATCAATGAACAACGTATTAAATTATACCATATTAAAAATAAACTATCTATATGAAAATTGAAAAATAATTTTATTTTTTAGAAATATTCGGAAGTGAGTCGTGAGTGGTGAAGGGTGAATGGTGAATGGAGTTTATAGTTTAAGGTTTATAGTTGAGAGTTAACTGATTTTAAACTCTCAACTTTATATAACGCATCACATCTCACCTATCGTTATCGCCACTAAGGGGTTGTCAAGAAATAACCCAATCATATTTACGTCTATATCGTGACGCGTCACGCGTAACGCGTGACGCGAGGATGATAACCGTTCTAACAATTTGCCAGGGTTATTTTCTTACAGTCCCTAAGTACCGCTACAGGTAAATTCGTAACCATAGAAAAAACGAATTTTTCTTCTCCAGAGCCTGCCAGTCAGAAGCTTTCTACAGATACCATTTTACCTGTTACGGTACTAAGACACAGACTCAATATATTCTATGATAAAATCAGCCATTTTATCTACAACCCATGTAAAATGTTCTTCTTTTATGGAGGAAGGATTACAGTCGGGGACAGGGTTCATAAAATCTATAGCATAGGGAATGCCGTCTTTAATGGCAAATTCCACTGTGTTCATATCATAACCTAGAGCTTTATTTATATTGATAGAATCTTCTGTTATTTTATCCCTCAGTTCGCCTCTTACAGGTTCAGGCAGAACAACATAATTTCTTTTAAGTGGATCATATCTGACAGGTAAAACATGTTTTTTCCCTATAACAAAGACTCTGATATAATCTTCAAAATCTATAAATTCCTGAAGTATCATGAGTATGTCACCTGTAAGGTTATAATAATAAAGCAGTTCATCTATATTATTTACTTTATATATATTCTGCCAGCCGTGTCCGTCAACAGGTTTTAATATGGCGGGGAAACCTGTATAATCACATAATCCCTGCCAGTCAACAGGATAGGACAGGTTGTGTAAATCTCCGGGGAGAAGGTCATGAGCCGGTATTTTACAGGGTAGCAGAACTGTTCTCGGTATGGAAATTCCCAGATTTTTTGCCTGAGTAATGCCGTAGAATTTGTCATCATAAGAAAACAGAAAAGGATTGTTTATTATATAAGTACCTGTTAATGAGGCATGCTTTAAATAGCTTCTTATAAATTTTACCATATGGGATATACGATCCACTATAACTTTATAATGACATATTTCGTCAATATACGGCGGTGAAAGAACTATAAATTCTGCTCTTATTACATCAGATTTTTCATTGATAACATCAATAAGAGCTTCTGCATAAATCTCATTGGATGAAAAAATACCTGTTTTCAGTTTCATAGGATTATTCAAACATAAATTCAGAGTAAATAGGAAAATGATCGGATACTATATCATTTAATACATTGGATTTTACAGGAAGGAGATTTATACAGAATATGTAATCCAGTCTGAGAAAAGGAAATTCCGTGTTGAAAGTAGCCTTTCCGTAAAGATTATTGGCCATATAACTGTCTATGGCAAATCTGTTTAATTCCTTTATTAATTTAGATCCCGGAGGGGCATTGAGATCACCTCCGAAGATAACCGGACCGTCAATTTTCGAGATATATTCTCTGAAAAATTTTACTTCTTCCATCTGGGTTTTGAGGATATATTGACCCCATTTAATCTGTTCCACTGTGCTGCTGTCTGCTGCTCTTCCTGCAATAAAACGGACAGATATGATATTCAGACGTTTACCATGCAGTTTTATTACACCATGAACAAAACTCCTGTGGGGATTATTTTTTATGCTTTCCACTGTATTCCCCCCCCAGAGTGATGCCTGAAAACTCGGGAATTCCACTTCTTTACAATCTATGAAAGGATATTTTGAAATGACTGCTGTTTCTTCCGGTTTCCCTGCGAAAAAATACCATGGTTTTAATTCATCTGTCACATATTTAAGTTCTTCCTCTTTAAGCACATTTTCTGATAAAAGAGTTACATCTGCATTGATCTCTTTAATTTTTTTTATGACTGTATCTGTTCCCCTGTGATAATATTGAACATTCAGAGCGAGGACTGAAATTTTTCTACTGTCTTTGCCTGCCGTATGATGTCCTGGAATGGAAATATCTCCATAGAATAAGAAAAAGATTATATATACGGTGAAAATTACAATCGACAATTTTTTGTTTTTCAGAATAAGGCAGGCACACAGGGCAGGAATTATAAAGATTAAAAGCCATGGAGCCTGAAAACAGTCAAGTCCGAAACATATAGATGAAGGAGAAAATAGCTCCAGGTGAGCCATCCAGCAAAGAAGGATAAACAGTAAAACTGTAGATATATAGAAATAAAGGGTTATCTTAAGAACCTTTTCTAAAAATTTCATTGTCTATCCTTTACTAGTCTTGCCACTGCATATTCCATCATTTCCTGTATATGCATTCTCCAGAAATTATTTGTGTGATTCCCGGGATATATCTGGAAATAATGGTTGATTTTTTCCCTGTCCATAATGAGTTTTAATTTTATATTTTCCTCTATTGCTCCTCCTTCTTCTGTTCCTATAATGAAATAATAGTCGGTTTCTTTAGATTTTTTTATCAGTTTGTTTACATTGAAATTTCTGCCTTTCCAGTTGCCTCTTCCTACAAGGTTTTTAATATCGCCCGTTGTTTTAAACATATGGATATTGTATATGGCAGACATGCTGCATGCCACGCTGAAATAATCATTATATTTCGTAGCAAGATAAAAGGAACCGAAGCCTCCCATAGAGATACCTGCAATGCCTCTGCTTTTCCTGTCATTCCTCACCCTGTAATGAGCTTCTACATAAGGTATAAGCTCTCCGATTATATAATCTTCCATCTGCATATCTTTATGTCGTGGAGAATTAATATACCATGCAGGAACCATTCTGCCGTCAAGGAGGAGATTCCCGTCTGGCCACAGAAGGACAATACCGTAAAGATCTGCCATTTTCTTGATGATATTCTGCTGTGTCCAGTCTGATTTACAGGTACCTCCGTAACCATGAAGCAGTAACATGAGCGGATATCTTCTGTCTGTTTCGAAATAACCGGCAGGCAGGTATATTCTGAAAGGAGCTTCCCTTTTCAGAGCTTTACTTTTCAGCGTGAGATCGTAGGTCTGTCCTTTTAACCTGAGATCTACCGGAATCCAGTAACCTTTTTCTTCGTTGTTATCGAATCTGCCGTTTTCAAAACGAAATCCGTAGGTTATAACATCAGGGATTAAATTTTTATCAAAGGGCCCCACTGTTGCTTTATATAATTTTCCATCTTTTTCCATAGGTGACTTATACTGAAAATTCTGAGGAAATGAGTTCCATCCGTTTATTCTCCACAGGAGAGCGGCTTTTTTTGTGGAATAAATGGTAATTACATCATCAAGACATGGATGAACAGGGCTGAATTTCCCATGCTCTTTTCGTGGCATCTTTACGGATTTTATACTGTCCAGGGTTCCCACGTCATTTTGAATAAATCTTTCCCCTTCCGGGTCATGAATCCAGTCTTCACCGTTTAAAAGAAATTTATAACCATAGTTTCCCTGTGGAAGATCCAGAGAAAGTTCCCACTGAGATTTTTTTTTATTATATTTCATCGGGTGACTCTTTTTATCCCAGTTGTTAAAAGATCCGGCAAGATGAACCTGTTTTACGGAAGAATTTCCGTTATTATGATATTGAAATTTTACTTTCATAAAAAATTTCTCCAGTCTGTTTCGTGAAGCGTGATGCGTGACGCGTATTTCACCCGGGCGTTAATAAAAGGCCCCTACTTCCTCTACACGACTCACAACTCACGCTTCACCGAATAAGAATTATCTATAATTATATAGGAAAATGCTTTTTCCTGCAGAAATAATAAACAGGTATGATTTAAAGTCTCCGCGTCACGCGTCACGCGTTACGCGTCACGATCCCGATCATTCCCGCGTCACGCATCCCGCATCACGCATTACGATTTTACAGAGGAGAATTATTATGTCAAACTTGAAATATATTTTTGTCTCCGGTGGTGTCATCTCCGGCCTGGGAAAAGGAGTTACTGTGGCATCTCTTGCAAATACCATCGAAGCAAGAGGATACTCTGTGTCACCTGTGAAGATAGATATGTATCTTAATATAGATGCAGGAATACTCAATCCGAAAGAGCATGGAGAGGTTTTTGTTACTGATGACGGACTGGAAACAGATCAGGATATTGGAAATTATGAAAGATTTCTGGGTAAAAGCCTTTCCAGGAATAATTATATGACTACAGGCCAGGTCTATAAGAGTGTTATAGATAAAGAAAGGGCATTTTACTACGGAGGAAAAACAGTAGAGGTAATACCCCATGTAACTGATGAGGTAATAAATCGTCTGAAATCTCTCGGGGAAGAACAGAAAGCAGATGTTGTTATTGCAGAAATGGGAGGAACCGTAGGAGAATATCAAAATGATATATTTTTTGAAGCATGCAGGCTCTTAAAACTGGAATATCCCGATGATGTTCTCCATATTCATGTTGCCTACCTGCCTGTTCCTAAATACCTGGGAGAAATGAAAACAAAGCCCATACAGCAGTCAGTCCGTCTGCTGAATGAAAGAGGCATAAGACCTGATTTTGTAGTGGGAAGATATGAAGGTGCCAGAACACTTGATGAAGGAAGAAAAAAGAAAATAGCTCTTTACTGCAATGTAACCTTTGAAGATGTCATAGCAAATCCCAATGTGAGCAGTATTTACGAAATACCCCTCTTATTTGAAGAACAGAGATTTGCGGAAAAAGTCCTTTATAAATTAAAATTAAGCCCTTTCACAAGCGTAAATATTACCAGATGGACGGAACTGTTCAATAAAATAAGCTCTGCAGAGAGAGAATTAAACATAGGACTTATAGGCAAATATTTCGATGTAGGAGGAGGCTATCTTCTGAGTGATGTATATATATCTGTTATAGAAGCTCTGAAACATGCCTGCTGGTATCATAACTGTAAACCTGTATTAAAATGGATAGACAGTGATAGAATAGAAAAAGAAGGACCTGAGAAAATTTTAAAGGCTCTCTCAGGTATAGTTGTTCCAGGAGGTTTCGGAGAGAAAAAAATAGATGGAATCTATCATGGTATAAGATATGCAAGAGAACATAATATACCATATCTCGGACTCTGCTACGGTATGCAGCTAGCTGCCATAGAATTTGCCCGTAATGTCTGCGGTATGGCTGAAGCAGACACGACGGAGATTAACAGCAACACTCCAATTCCTCTTATTCATGAAATGCCTGATCAGGCAAAAAAACTTCTGAATAAAGAATACGGTGGTACTATGAGACTCGGTCAGTGGGATTGTGTCCTTAAAGAAGGAACTGTTGTTCATAAAGCCTATGGAAGTGGTTATATATCAGAACGTCACAGACATCGTTATGAATTTAATTCTTCTTATAAAGAAATACTTGAAGAAGGAGGCCTTGTATTTTCAGGTACATCTCCTCACGGGGATATTGTGGAAATACTTGAACTGCCTGAAGAAGTCCATCCATTTTTTGTGGGAGTTCAGTTTCATCCCGAATTTAAAAGCCGGCCTCTGGAAGGTCATCCTCTGTTTAATAGTTTTATAGAGAAATGTTTGCATTAAAGACACAGAAGGAACCTTGAAGAGGCTTTAAATAAACCTGAAAATTTGGAGAAAGAGTGAAAACAAAGAAAAGCAAACTGAAAAAATTTATTTCTCTTAATTTGTTACTGTAATGTTACTTTATATAAGTATAGAGTAATATAAATGGTACAAACTAAAGCTATGTGAAAATGTAAAAATCCATATTTATACAAGAATTCAACATATTTTTATTTTACAGGATAATAAATATGAGTAGAGAAAGAAGTATTATGGATAAAATATTGAGGGGATAAATATGTTAACATTAATTGAAGAATTAGATTTATTTGGAGAACCTATTATATATAAGGGAAAAAAGAATACTGACTGCACATTTATTGATAACTTATCATTACCTGTTCATAAATGGTACAGATATACAGCAGGTTTCTCTGCTTTATGGGTCAGAGAAATTATTCAAAAAGAAAAACTTAACAGTAGAACTAATATAATAGAACCCTTTGCAGGTTCAGGAACAGTTCTATTAGAAAGTAAATTCTGTAATGTAAAAGCTATAGGAATTGAAGCACACCCTTTTGTATCAAGAATAGCAAAAGCAAAACTCCACTGGGATGTAAATTTAAAAGATTTTCAGTCTTATGCCTTTTCTATACTTGAACAGGCAAAACAATGTAAATCCTCTGAGGCAAAGTACCCTTCACTTATAGAAAGGTGCTTTTCACCTTTAACACTCACTCGTCTGGATGCATTAAGAAAAACCTATTATGATAATATAGATAATTCAGCTATATCTGATCTTACATTCTTAGCCCTAATAGCTGTCTTAAGGAAATCTTTATCTGCTAAAACTACACAGCAATATGTATTTCCTAATAAATTTAAAGAAAAAGAAGTTAATCCATTTGAAATTTTTAAAGAACAGATTTTTATGATGAGTAAAGATCTGTCTATATTACAAAAGTTAACTTATTCCAGTCCTGAAGATGTAATTCTATTTCAAAATGATGCCAGAACTTGTAATTGCATACCGGACCAATGGGGCGATCTGGTTATAACTTCACCTCCTTATGCAAATAATTATGATTATGCCGATGCAACGAGGCTTGAATTAAGTTTTTTAGGTGAAATTGAAGGATGGGGAGATCTTCAGGAAAAAGTTAGAAATTACCTTGTACGCTCCTGTACTCAGCATGTATCAAGTCTTGTTAAGAAAACCTATGATATAATTGATAACCCTGTATTAAGTATTATAAAAGATGAAATGACCACAGTATGTCAAAATTTAGAGGCAGAAAAAGAACATCATGGAGGGAAAAAAAATTATCACACTATGATTGCTTCTTATTTTTATGATATGGCAAAAGTCTGGATTGCCCTGAGAAGGGTAACTAAAGAGAATTCTTTAGTGTGTTTTGTTGTAGGTGATTCAGCTCCATATGGTATATATGTTCCGGTTGAAAAATGGTTAGGAGAATTAGCATTAGCAGCAGGGTTTAAAAGTTATACATTTGAAAAAACAAGAGATAGGAATATAAAATGGAAAAATAGAAAGCACAAAGTACCATTACAAGAGGGGTATTTGTGGGTAAACGGTTAAAAGGAGTTTTACTATGGCAGATTCTACATCTCATAAATTCGGGCAAATTGTTGGTTGGATCTTAGAAAATACAGTTGAACCTTTTTTATCTGAGTTTGCATTAAAACATAATTTATATTTAGATAAAAAGGGAACTAGAAAAGCTAGAGGTAGTAAGCAAAAGGTTTCCCTGACTGATACATATGGAAATCAGCATGACTTAGATTTTGTTTTAGAGAAAAACGGAAGTGAAGATCATGTAGGTAGACCTTTTGCATTTATAGAAGTAGCATGGAGAAGATACACAAAACACTCCAGAAACAAAGCTCAAGAAATTCAGGGTGCCATAATACCTCTAAAAGAAAAGTATAAAAATGATAATCCTTTTTTAGGTGTTATCTTAGCTGGAATTTACACAGAAGGGGCATTGAAACAGCTAAAATCTTTAGGGTTTGAGATAATTTATTTTGAGTATGAAACAGTAATTCAGGCTTTTAAACATGTTGGTATAGATGTAATATATGAAGAAAATACCACAGAAAAAGAATTTAAAGACTATATAAATGCCTGGGAGAAACTGCCTGAAGAAGAAAAACAAAGAGCAAGTAAAAAACTAACAGAGATAAATAAAGATAAAATAAATGCATTTATTAAAGCTTTGGAACATAAATTAGACAGACAGATATCTTTTATAAGGATACTTCCTCTTTACGGTAAGTCATTTGATTTATATTCAGTCGAAACAGCTATAAATTTTATAGAGACGTATCAAGAACAAAATGATCCTTCATTAAATTTTACAAAATATGAAGTAGAAATTAGATATAACAATAATGATTTTATAGAAGCAGTATTTCATCAAAAATCAGGGGTAATTGAGTTCTTAAACAAATTGTAAGCTATAAGCAGTCATCTGTTAGCTTTTATAGAAACTACACAAAAATGTCAATGTCATTGAATTATCTTTTTTAAGACTAATGGCAGAATATTAGAGGGTGTCTGAAAAGCCTAATTACGCCATTTGTATAACCAAGCGTTTCAACATAAGCCTTATCATCGAAATATACACAAAAGCTTCACTACTTGATGGTAAATATTCATAATCTTTACTCATTCGTCTGTTCTTG
>JAKPQU010000123.1 GCA_029555925.1 Bacillota bacterium | reverse complement strand
GGTATTGTAGTATTTCTCTTTATAAGAGGAGTGCATACACCGCCAAGGGTTTCTATACCAAGAGTAAGAGGTGTAACATCCAGGAGCACTACATCTTTAACTTCTCCTGCGAGAACACCTGCCTGAATAGCTGCTCCTATTGCAACTACCTCGTCAGGGTTGACTCCTTTATTTGGTTCTTTTCCTGTAAGCCTTCTGACAAGTTCATCTATACAGGGCATACGGGTAGAACCACCTACAAGTATTAATTCATCTATGTCTTTTTCCGATATGCCTGCATCTCCCAGAGCCTGACGGAAAGAAACTATGGTTCTTTCAGTCAGATCTGCAGTAAGTTCTTCAAATTTTGCTCTTGTAAGCTTCATTTCCAGATGCTTTGGCCCTGACTGGTCTGCCGTAATAAAAGGCAAACTGATAATAGTCTCGAACATAGAAGATAATTCACATTTAGCTTTTTCTGAAGCCTCAGTAAGTCTCTGCAGTGCCTGTTTATCCAGCTTCAAATCTATTCCCTGATCCTTTTTAAATTCTTTTGCAAGATATTCGACTACCCTCATGTCATAGTCATCACCGCCGAGATGTGTATCACCGCTTGTGGATTTAACTTCAAAAAGTCCTTCTCCTACTTCCAGAATGGAAACATCAAAGGTTCCTCCGCCGAGATCCCATACCAGTATTGTTTCTGATTTCTTTTTATCAAGCCCGTATGCAAGTGATGCAGCAGTAGGCTCGTTTATTATTCTCAGAACTTCAAGGCCTGCAATCTTCCCTGCATCTTTAGTTGCCTGACGCTGTGAGTCATCAAAATAAGCAGGAACTGTGATTACTGCTTTGGTGATCTTTTCACCAAGATATGAACTGGCATCATCTACCATTTTGCGCAAAATCATAGCAGATATTTCCTGTGGCGTATAGTCTTTGCCATCTATAGTTACCTTTTCTTTTGTTCCCATCTTTCTTTTAATAGAAGATACAGTCTTATCCGGATTAAGAACAGATTGCCTTTTGGCTAACTGTCCTACAAGTCTTTCTCCTGATTTGGAGAATCCCACAACTGACGGAGTGAGACGACTTCCTTCGGCATTTGCTATGACAACAGGCTTACCTGCTTCCATAACAGCTATTACCGAATTTGTTGTACCTAAATCAATACCAACTACTCTGGACATTTGATTACTTGATCAGCTATAAAACCTGATCAAGTTCACCTCCTTATATATTTAATTTATAAATATTTCGACTTTATTATAAATCTTATGTAAATCTATGTTGCAATATTATTTCCTGATAAGGTCAAACAAAACATGTACCATGTTGAATATTTCAATAGCAAAAAAACCTACTTGAGGCTTTTAAATTATACTCTCTGAGCCTATTACTGTCAAGCAATTTGATCAAAATACTTGTTAGAGTTCCATCTGTGTGATATAATAACATTCAGCTATCAGCTATCAGCAATAGACATTTTACTGAGGTGAGCATAAATAATAAATATATGCTCTCGTGACGCGTAACGCGTAACGGGAGAGGAAGACCTTTATTAAATGCTTATGCTCAGGTCAGTATTTCTGTTTGTTCTCAGCGCTTGTAACGGTGAATATTCCACTGATTATAGTCGTAACGCGTGACGGGAGGAGACAAAACCATAAATTATTCGGTGTTATATTTTCCGCTGTCAACACCAGGTCATCACATAAAAGGTGACTGCTGACTGCTGACCGCTAAAAACAATGAAAGGCAGTGTATATATTATGAGTGAAGAAATGCATATAAGTGATAGCAATTTTGACGCTTCAGTGTTAGAAGCATCTATTCCCGTACTGGTAGATTTCTGGGCTCCATGGTGCGGCCCATGTAAAATGCTCGGACCTGTTATTGAAGAAATAGCAAAAGAATATGAAGGCAAAATAAAAGTATTTAAAATGAATGTAGATGATAACCCTGAAACATCCAGAAAATACGGTATCAGAAGTATACCAACTGTGAAAATATTCAAAGGCGGGGAAATAGTAGAAAATATAGTAGGAAATGTGCCGAAAGATCTAATTGTAGAAAAAATAAGCCAGTTTATTTAATTTCAAAATGAAAAATGAAAAGTGAATAGAATAAGATATTAATACTTTTCACTATTCACTTTTCACCTCACACTTCAAGGCCTTACTCACTTACTGATTTTCTTTTTTACTACCTTCTTAATCTTATCCTTGTTTATCTTTATAAATGTTTCCTCCATAGATTTCTGCATACTTTCTTCAATTGCTTTTACTTTATCTTCTATATTGACAGACGATGTCTTTACTTTGCTTATTTTCTTCTTAACTTTCTTCTTTTCATGAGGAACAGTTCCCGATATGGATTTCGCTTTTTCTATAAAAGGAATCTTATCTTCTTTTTCCTCCGGCAATTGTTCAGGTATTTTCTTCAGTACCTTTTTCACTGGTACCTGTTCCTTCTCTTCTCTGAACCGGTCATCTTTTATCTTTGCCTTCTTTTCTTCTTCTGCCTTTTCTTTTGCCTTCTTTTCTTTTTCTGCCTTTTCTTTTGCTTTCTTTTCTTCTTCTGCCTCTATAAGAGCATCAGAATTGTCTTCGTCTTCATCATCATAACCGAACATACCAATAGCAGAGACTTCCTCTTCTTCAAAATCATCAAAACCTATTCCTACAGCAAGCATTTCTGTTTCATCTTCATCCGGTTTAATTACTGTTTCGTATTTCTTTTCTTTCTTTTCTTCCTTCTCTTCCTTTGCGACCGGCGGTTCTGTTTCTTCCTTTGAAAGTTTCATTCTCGTTTTTACTTTTTCTATAGCATCTTTTATACTTTCTTTCTCAATCTTCTGGGGAACATCCTGTTGTACCGGAGGTACAGCTTTTTCTTCCATTACCTTGGGTATTTTTTTATCATATTCTTCTTCTTCATCATATTCTTCATCATATTCTTCTTCATCGTATTCTTCATCATATTCTTCTTCATCATATTCCTGATTCTCATCATATTCTTCTTCATATTCCACTGTTCCTGCCAGCTCATCTGCCTGGACCGATGTAACACCTACAATACTCATATATTGTTCATATGATTCTTCCTCTTCTTCTGCAGGAGAAGTTTTCCCTTCTACCTCTTGAACTTTAGACTGCTGCAGTTTCGCCTTTGCTCTGGCTATAGCGTCTTTTATTTCCTTTTCCTTATCCTGAGAAAACAAAATGGCTCCGGAGAATGCAGGTGCTCCAAGATCTATAGCTTCGTCAATGCTATCTTCATGGCGCCTTGAAAGTAATTTTTCCTTCAGCATTTTCTCTTTGTCTTGATAATCTACAGAGGAAACGTCTGTTTTCTCTATGGAACGTTCTTCATGTTCTTCCTGACCTGTTCCGAGAGGTTTTTGTTCTTCATGAGGCTTTTCCTTCATTGCTGACGGATGAAGAGCTGTTAACATCTGCAAAACCTCTTCCTGAGACCTTTTAGGTACATTGGAATTTATATATTGCATGAAATAAGTTCCGAACTTCACTACATCACTGTCATAAAGCAATCCTCCGGGAAATTCTACAGTAAAAGAAACTCCTGTTTCATTTCCCTTCTGATCTCTTTCTTTGGCTATAAGAAAAAGTTTTGCATCTTGTTGAGGGGTAATACTTACCCTGTATTGATAAACAAGTTTTTCAGCTTTTAAAATGGCATGAAAGGGTTTAGCAGAAGGTATTACAATACCATTTTTCGAATCTGAACCGACAGAAATAGTAGTTGCATTGACTCTCCTGTATTTTTCAAGCATCTGATCTTCAATTTTTTCTCCTTCGGGATTAAAGAGAAATATAAGACCGGTAAATTTTGGTTGTTTGCTTTTTATATAATTTCTAATGGGACCTATTATAAGAAATAAGAGCAGCAGAACACCGGCGATAGCCCCTCTTTTTATATATCTCTGCATTATGGTCTCACGTGGCTTTTCTATGCGGCCCAGTTCCTGTTTGTGAGTATTTTTTATATCCATTATTGCTTTTGCACATTCATTATCTATACTGTAATCGAGAGAACTGTTGAAACATTTAATTATGTCTTCTTTGTTCTTCGGATCAAATTTCAAAGCATAGCTCTTTATAACAGTACATTCATAATCGGTAAATCCTGCACTGTTAAGAGCATTTGTAAAATCTTCTTCTTTAATAAATTCCCTGTCTTTAATCATTCCCAGAGCAAGTAATTTTTTAGCGCTAGTATTATTGGAACATAATGATTTAACTGTTTTTATATCACTTTCTTTAAGGTTCATTTTTTTGAGAGTGGATAAAAATTCTTCTTTCGAAAATTTCCTGCCTTTTAACGTTTTTAAACTCTTCAATTTATCAGTGCCAACTTTGCCTTTTAATTTTCCGAGAACTCTGTCATCTATTTCAAACCATATCGTATTTTTCAGTCCCATTATTGTAATATCATCAACCTGATATTTTGCGCCTTTCATGAAGTAGCAGAGGCCGAGGCCAAAATAAAGACCTGACCTGTAGTCACTGAAAGGATTGGCATTAATTCCTATTTGCTCCTTATAAAACTCAACAGCCTCACTGAAAGCCTCAGGTCTTACATCCTTCACTACCAGACAATCAACACAATACCAGTTAAATTCTACCGAATTCGGGTATTGTTTGACAGCTTCTTTAAAAGAATCCTGAGCACCTGTATAAGTCCCCTGATCATAGAACCCCTTACCTGCGTCAAATTTATTTCTTGCCTGTTCTTCAGGTCCGGCTTTCGACACATCTTCCGCACAATAAGAAGGGGCTAAAGAAGTCAGGATTATTGTAAGTAAAAGAAAAATTATAATTTTTTTCATAAATTCTAAAAAAGCAAAAAATCTAATTAACTTCTACAGTTTAAATATTCAATAAAACATATTATCCGGTAAAGAAGTCAATTAAAATTCCTTTCTTTAAGAAATGTAATTAAAGTTACAAAATTCAATATTTTATTCGATATCCCTTCAGTAAATCCTTTGATATTTCTGAGATTTTTTTAAATTTTAAAGTTCTGCCAGAAAGGTTTATAAAATTTTATAAAGAATTAAAAAAAAACAGGGGGAAACTATATAGAGCTAGTAGAATTTTATAGTATCTGTAATAAAATTGCACTTTTGAAAGGATGTATTAAACTGAAAAAATATCTTCCTCTTATCATATCTATATTTTTTATTCTTTTTATATTAAAAAATCAGTTAAACGGAACAGAAAATTCCAGCATAAAACTGGTAATAAATATTTTTGCTGAAAAAAATGAGAAACAAAAATTATCTCTGGAAGAAACAGGCAAATTAATAAGTAATGATCTGGTAGAAGCTATGTCTGTACCCGAATTTAAACTTACACCTGTAAAGAATTTCGTAACAAAAGAACAGTTTACGGAACTCACAGAAACATATAAGTTTCAATATAAGAATCTTTCTGAAGATTTAACTGGTTATGATTATCTTCTTCTCATAAATATAGGACTGACCGGTGAAAATCAGAATCAAATGTTTATAGAAGGGTCTTTTTTCAATACACTTACAGAAAAGCCATATGGTACCTTTTCCCGTTCCTATACGAGAGGGGCAATAGAACAATTTGATATATTCGTGCTCAATTCCATTACGGAACTTGAAATGTATTTTTCTCCCTTCCGAAAAATTATAGAAGAGAAAGAACTCCCTGTTACAGGTACTATAATAATGGAGAAAAACGAAATCAATATAGGGAGCAATGAAAAAATCACAGGAACAGTATCGAATCTGTTAAATAAATACGGGGAAAATATAACAGATTATACAGGTAATAAACTGAAAGTTGCTGTCAGACTCACAGAAGGTTCTTCAGGACAGATAAACTCAGAAAAAAACACCTGGAATATAATCTCAGCCGATGAAAAAGGGGAGCTTAAATTTACTTATATTCCGCCCGAAGTAATCCCACAGGACGGAGTAAAAGATATTATAGAGCTCTCAACCTTTATGTATGGTGTGGCAGGTAAAAATATTGCCAGTACCTCCATAACACTACATAAAGGAAGTGTATCTGTGCCGTCAACGCCCCCCCTTCCAACACAGACTCCCGCAGTTACACAGACTCCTGTCGCGCCGGGACAGATAATTTCAGGTGAAAACCTTATGGTCAATATAGGTTTTACTCATTACAATTACATTTATCCTGCCGGTAAACCGAGAGACACAGGACAGGACTATGCAGAAGTATTAATACTTGCAGATAATAAGCCACTTACAGGAGCATCAGTAAAGGTATTTTCCTTTGAACCAGGTAAAACACCACCTACATCGGACATATTAAAAGACACTCTGTCAGGGGGAGTACCGATGAAAGAAATAAATGACGGCTATTACTGTATCGGTTATGTCCCTGTTCTGGGAGAGTTCTCTCCCGTAAAATTTTATCCGGGAGGAATTATAATTTTAATAATCAGATATAACGGAAATTTAATCGGAATGAAATCTTTTCCTGTTCCTTCTTTCTCAATAAAAGTGCCTGAACAGGGGAAAACCTATCCTGCAGGGAATAAATTAAAGGCCTACCTTTCTTCTGCCAATAAAAATACCATTTATAACTGGTATAATTATAAAATAGATAAAAACGGCAACAGAACCGGCATAGAATTATCTGCTCAATCAGGAACTTCTGTAACATATAAACCGTCGACAACAGGAGGAGAAGAAACAGATAATATATTGAAAGTAAAAGCTTCTATTAATGGCACAACAGACATATTATCTCCTGACGGTTACTGGGTTTATAACATATCGACAATACAGGAAATATGGTACAGGGTAAAACCTTCCGGTGAGAAAATCTTTACAAAATGGAAATACCTTAAAGATGAAATTAAAAACAGGGGCATCAGAAACAGGAAGATTTTGATAAAACAGTGACCGGTTATCAGTGACCAGTGACCAGTTATCAGTATATTAGCAGTTACTATTAAGCATTCACTTTTCACTTTTTATATTATTTATACTATTTAGCTTTAGACATAGTAGTCTGCCTGCCTGGTGTTCCGGAGAAAAAAATATCACGGCAGCACAGGTATATTTTATTGAATTATAATGTAAAGTAGCATGATATAAGCTGTAACTGTTATAAACGT
>JAKPQU010000116.1 GCA_029555925.1 Bacillota bacterium | reverse complement strand
CTTATTAGAATTTAAGTCGTCGTGACGCGTAACGCGTGACGCGTGACGGGTTTAATCCCTGCGCATCACGCATTACGCTTTACGCATTACGAGGTCATTATTTATGGATAGTTATGAAATAACTATAAATATATTCCATATTAAAATTTAAATAACCTTCAAATTTAAAATTTATAGCTCCTTCAATAAGATTTTTCAAGAAGGATTCCCTGTATACTTGTTGAATTTAATATAAATCTATCAAGGGGGAATATTTCTATGAACTCTCAGGAATGGCAAATAAGTCAACCGGGAACAAATTATCCTGTCAGCCTTCCTGCTGCTTTGAATAATGACGGAGATTTTCTTATGTTGATACTGGATTCTTCTGCAGACAGAATTTTTGATCTCAGAGAGTTCGTAGATACTATGAACTTTATGGAGTCTCATGGTTTTATAAAACAGGTCGGAGACTCTCAATGGCAGGCAACGGAAAAAGGGGAAAAACTAATAAGAGAACTGAAAAAAGGTCTTCGTCTGGCATCGGAAATTAAGATTAAAAGACAGAATATAAAATAACTATTAAGGGGCAGAAGCTGCCCCTTAATATATTACCTGTTAAACTCCAGAGCTTTGCTCATAGCCTTTGCTACATTTATATAGCCGGCCCCCTGTGTATTTGCATCCACTCCTTTAAATTTATCTGTCGTAGATGTGAGGATATTCTTTATATCATAATGAGAAAGTTTTGGATTTGCCTGAATCATATCTGCCGCAACACCTGCCACAATCGGGCTTGCCATAGAAGTTCCCGGTATGCCTATATAGGCAGCTCCTGATTTACCTCCAACCTGAGCTGTTCCTGTAGTAGGTATAGGTGGTACTGCTCCAAGGAGGACTTTCCTGAGCTGTTCAGGAGGAAGTTCTGCCACATCCTGTGGCAAAGAGCCCTGGTTTACAAGCATACCTGCTATCTGTTTAAGCTGATCCGGGCCGGCTTTTGATATAACATCCCTTATCTGATCCATCTGAGAAGCCTGTTTATCAAGTTCCGATCCCGGCACATTCATAGACATAATCTCTGTTCCGGGAGCTATTATATCCGGTTTTGTAATGCCTTTCGGTGTTGGCCCGCGGCTTGAAAAACCTGCTACATTATCGTCATCCCTTTCCAGGGTATTGTGATCATCTGATGCGCCTACTGTAATTACATTCGGATTATCTCCCGGCTCTGTATTTATAGTTCCTGCATCAGGCCCTGAATTGCCTGCAGCCACTACTACTGTTATACCGGCATCTATGGCCTTATTGGAAGCTTCATTTACCGGTTCAAGGTCCGGCATTATATGAGGCAGTCCGAGAGACATATTTATAACTCTTATATTAAATTCATCTTTATGTTTTATTACCCATTCTATAGCATTTACGATACGGTCTGCTACCTGTGCCACATTCCCTCCGCCGGTAGAGTCAATAACTTTCAGGCCTATAATACTTGCATCGGGAGCAGTACCTTTAAAAAGACCATTGGAAACATATCCTGAGCCTGCTGCATCTCCTGCTACATGAGTGCCATGACCGTTATCATCATAGGCATTAGAAACGCCTTCTTTATTATTTACAAAATCCTTGAAGGCTACAAGTTTACCGGAATTCATAAGATCAGGATGGGGTGCCACACCTGTGTCAATAATTGCAATTCCAACTCCTTTTCCCGTATAGCCCATATTATTTACCTCTGATGCGCCTATTGCAGGAGCGGCAGTATTCATTTTTATAACATTTCCGCTATCACCTGTAAGAGCAACTGACGGAGAATAAGGATTACCTTCCATTGCTTCAGGAGGAGGATCGGGAACTACCTGTACATGAGGATTGGCAAAAACAGTAAAACCATTCTTCTCAAGTTTTGCTATTGTTTCCGGATCAAGAGTCGCAGAGAAACCTCCGAGAGATTTAAGACTTCCTTCAATATTCACTCCTAATTTTTGCAGAGACTGGCCTGCCTGATCGAAGTCCATCTTTTTCCCTTCATATCTTATAAAAACCTTTTCTTCCTGATTATTATTCATAGAAGAAAGACTCACGGAATCCCTTACCCTGAGATCTTCAGGCCCCTGTGTCTTCCTTTTTACCAGTTTTCCGAGCAGACTCATCTGTTCTGATGAAAGATTATTTACCTTCACTTAATTAATACCCCCTTAAGAATGTTCTTACCTCCCTGATTTATAGATACCGGATATTTCCTCCCGTCACATGGGACACAAATATAAATTGCTTACTCGGTAATTATATCATATAATATTATTACGGTAATTCCTGAAAGATAATTTTTTGTTAAAATTTTGTTAACCTTTAGCTATTTTTTTAATGAGTGAATAGTGAGTAGTGAATAGTGAAAAGCCAGAAAACCTTATCTAATCTGGTTTATAACATATTAAAATATTAATTGCTTATGCTCAGGTCAGTAATAACATGAAAGGTAGTGATAAAATTGCCTTCAATCGTAAAGCTCATATTAGCGGCAGTCATTATTATTTTCCTCGCAGTAACCTTCATAGGTATACTCATAATAACAGGCATTGCAGGGGCAGGTTACTATTTATGGAGTAAAAAGCCTGCTGTTCCGACACCACAGGCTACTGTCTATGAAATTGCTACAGAAATGACACCTCGTCAGGCAGAAATCACGCCTGAAACGTCTGAAGTGCCTGAAATACAGACACCGGTAAAGGAAAATCAGGACAGGAAATTAAAAGTCGTTTATAAAGGTTCGGGAGAACCGAAGTTTATTGCAGGAGTAAGACTGACTTACGGAGAAAATGAGTCCGTTTATAAGGATTTTATCGAAGGAGAACCTTATGAATTTGCCAGAAAACTATTTAAAAATTCCACCTGGGAAATTTATGACGACGGAACCTTCAGGTTTGTGCCGGGAAGCAGAATGCCGAGGGAACAATATTATCCGCTGACCGGGACAGCCACAGTTGCCTGGGATATGATAGGTCTTACAAATTATTCCATGAAAGGCCCTGCAGGCGATGATAAAAACAGGTTTGAAATAACTGGAAATATCAATCTGGACCGTTCCGTACCTCAGTTACAGATAGTATTTACCTATAAATTCTATCCCGATAAGGATCTGAATTTCGGAGCAAAAAACGGTAAAGTAACCTTAATGACTACTGTTACACAGGATGTGACAAAAAAATAAAAAAATATATAAAAAAGAGGGAATAAAAAATTTTTTTTAACGACAGTATTATTGAATGTATTGCAAACCTAAGATCTAATTATATTTATTTTAAAAAGCAGGGCTGCCCCTGCTTACTTTTTTATCTCTTAAGAATTGACTTTCTTTCTTCCTTAATTTAGAATATTTTTACAAATATTTTTTCACAGGAAAGGGGGCTCCGGCATACCTGTAAATAATCAATAACAATCAGAATAATTAAGGAGGCAGCAATATGTCAAAATATGCTTTTATTTTTCTCGCAGGATTAATACTCTTCATGCTATTTGCAGGATGCGGAGGAGGAGGCGGAACCACCGTTAATGTAATCACCCAGACAGCCACTCCCCTGCCGACACAGGTACCTACAGGAAGTGTATCGGGAAAAGTATTTGAAAGTGATGGCACTACTCCTATTGCAAATGCTTTTTTAGCCATATATACATATTCCAGTTCTCGCTCCGAGCTAACAGCACTATCTACACCTTACAAAACAATGACGACTGCATCAGACGGTTCATACCTTTTTACAGATATTCCCCAGGGAAACGCTTATATAGCTATGTGGAAAAATGAGGGTGAATATCTCGCAAATCCGAATAATCCTTCTGGTGCCAATAATGTAACTATAGTTAATGTTAATATTATTATTATTATTATAAATAACATTGTTCCTACACCTTTCCCAACATCTGTTCCAACATCACCTCCGGGAAGCACGCCTACACCAACCACACCTCCGTCAAACACTCCGACTCCAACAAACACTCCCGGGAGCTCTTCTCCCACTGCTACCAATACACCGGGTGGTTCTGCTCCTACTGCTACAAATACACCTGTCGGCCCACACCTGTGGCAGGAGGCCTTGTGGGCAGAGTATATAACCTGCTTACAAATGCTCCGGTGGCAGATGTAAATCTATCTGTAAACGGGAAAACAGGAACAACAGATGCAAACGGTTATTATACCATTACTTCAGTAGGCACAGGCACACAGCGTATGACAGCAAGCGGGAATATTATTACCAGAAGTTTACCTGTAAATCTGACAGTAGGTTATCAGGATATAAGCGTACTGCCTTCAAGTTTCAACACTACCATGTTCCGTGCCCTTACAGTATGGCCCGGCAATCATACAGGTACGGCAAGATGGGAAACAAAGCCTAAATTCATTATATATAAATATATGCAGGGTGAAACTAATGTTGCTGTACCTCAGGCTACAATAGACAATATCACAGCAGTCGTTCAGGAAATCGGAGGACTGGCAGACGGTTTCTTTTCCAGTCCACAAATAGAATATTACAACGGCAGGGTAAATGATGATCCACGATGGCAGTTCAGCTCAGGTACACCTCAATGGGGCTATATAAAAGCAGGCTATAATGCCATAGGTATTTCTATGGTACAGAGTCTTGGCAGTAACACGGGCCTGGGAGGAGGCACATGGGACGGAGATTTATGGCTCAGAGGCGGCGGTCTCGTATTATCTGCAGAATATCAGAATGAATCATATTTTACGAGCACTGTAAGACATGAAATGGGTCATGCCCTTGCTCTGTGGCATCCTTTTGAAAACCTTGACGTAAACAGTCCCTTGATGGAATATTCCATAATGAACTACTGGCCACAGGGTTCTCTTTATGGTAAAAGAAGTGACGATTTTTCTGATATTGACAGGAACGCCCTTATTATAATGTATCATCGTGCGCCTGATAATAATGCACCAGATACGGATCCCGACGATTACAGCGGATATCACAGACACTCCGAAAAACTCTACGAGTTCGTATCGGAATAATTTCTATAAAAAATAGAGATGCTCCTGGCATCTCTATTTTTTATTCCTCAAATAATTTAATCAATTCGCTGTCTGCGGAAAAATGTGCTGTGCTCTGAGCATTACTGACATTGAATCGGTAAATTTTCTGCAAAAGACCGGTGTCTTTAAGATTAAGATAAATAGTTCCCTGACTGTAATTTAACATTTCTCCTGTAATCTTAGATGCTATACCAAGAGGCACATAAACATCATCCATACCCTGAACAGGAAGAGCGGAAATTCCCATATCTTTGAAATTCACAGATGTCTGTCCCTGTTTACCTGGCTCATTTATTACAAGTTTATCTTTCCCTGTCATAATAGCCCACCATTTATGATTGGAAGAATATTTTTCATCACCGCTCAATACAGTATCTTCAATCATTGCTATCTGGTTATGATTATCCCACGAAACTGCATAGCCGAATTTCTCAAAAAATGAGAGTGCTACAAGAATACATGCAGGGTTAGAATTCTCAACTTTCGTATCTGTGTAATATTCTCCGTTAATAAAAATACAGGCGCCAAGTTCTTCGGCAAAAACATTACATGGAAAAACTGCACCAGTACATATAACTATCATGAAAAATAACAAAATTTTCTTTATAATCATAGTTGTATCTCCTTTTTTAGTTATCGATTGTTTTACGAAGTAATCCTGCCAGTTCTTCTACAGTATAGGGTTTCATTAACAGAGCATAAATGCCAATAGTCTCGATTTTTTCCCTGTTTATGCTTGTTATCGCAGAAACCTGTACAGAGAATAACAGGAACAGGTCTGAGCTTTTTTATCTCTTTTGCCAGTTCAATACCTGTCATTTTAGGCATAGTATGATCTGTTGCCACAATATCAAACAGGTCCGGTTCTTCCTGAAAAGTAGAAAGAGCTTCCATGCTGTCCGTAATACTGACTACTTTATTTCCCAGTCTTTCAATGGCCATTCCTATTGTAAAAACAACAGTTTTCTCATTATCAACAAGAAGTATTCTTTCTGTTCCTCCCGAAAGTATTAAAGAATTTTCGTCTTCCCCCCTCCCCTGTTCAACTCCCGGGAAAAAGGCATCAAAGGCTGTTCCTTTAACAGGTTCACTATGGACTCTGGTGAATCACCCACCATTAATTGGTGGGCATCCTGCTTCTCAGAGCTAAATTTTTTATTCAACAATCTGCATAAAAATACCTTTATTTATATAAAACTTCTATCATCATTTATTACATCAAAAGTCCATTTAAATGTTGATTTGTAAATTAAAACAGTTATAATATTACTATACTTAATACCGTAACAGGTAAAATGGTATCCGTAAAAAGCTTCTGCCTGGCGGGCTCTGGAGAAGAAAAATTAGTTTTTTATATAGAACTAAAAATTAAATAAGGGCTAATTTATTGTCTGTAAAACAAATTATAGTCAGTTTCATAACTATCCATACATAATGACCTCGTAATGTGTAAAGCATAATGCGTGATGCCCATAGGATTAAACCCGTCACGCGTTACGCGTTACGCGTCACGACGATTTAAATTCTGATAAGTTATGAAATACA
>JAKPQU010000115.1 GCA_029555925.1 Bacillota bacterium | reverse complement strand
CGGAGAAAAAAATATCACGGCAGCACAGGTATATTTTATTGAATTATAATGTAAAGTAGCATGATATAAGCTGTAACTGTTATAAACGTTCCAGTTTAGATTTTTTTCGGAGGAGCATCAGGCAGGCAGACAGTATTTACCAATTATTCAAATTATTCAGTTTAATTAAAGCAATTTTATATGAAAATGATGAAGTTTGTAACTTCACTGGATGTTGATTTTCATATTTGGTTGTGACCGCTCCGGTCATGTCTGTTGGTATAAGAAGGAGTGAAAAGTGGATAGTGAATAGTAAGCAATGTCTCGTTCTTTTCACTTTTCACTTTTCACTCTGATTAAATTTTCATATTTATAATATAATTTTTTCTTCTTATCTGTCGATATTAAATACAGGATGTCTTTTATGCTAAAGGGCTGTAAGGAAAATAACTCTGGCCAATTATGGTTATTGTCCTCCCGTCACGCGTTATGCGTTACGATTATAAATATGTATGGTTATTTTTTTACAACCCCTGAGACTTGAGGAGGAATTTATGTGAAGATACGCTATGGAATTCTAATTGTTATTTTTCTGGTTACCCTTCTTCTTACAGGCTGTGGAGGTGGTGGCGGAACTACATCGGGAGCGATACCTGTTGTTCCTCCTGTTGAAACGCCGGGTGCCACACCTGACATAACAGTGGTTCCTACTTCTACTCCACAGGCAAATACGTCTCCCGTCCCTTCTGTAAGTCCGACGCAAACAGAAGCATTTACTCCTACTCCTACTCCTGTCCCTACGTCAGTCTCAACTTCTGCCCCTGTAGAACCGACAAAGTCCGTTCCTTCAAATCCTTCAAATCCTTCAAATCCTTCATTGCCGACAGCTGTAATTCCATCCAATCCTGTTGTCGCTCCTACGACTGCACCTTCGTCATCTACCATAGCGGCTCCGGCGGGATACAAGTCTTTACCTCTGACTATTTCCGGCGGAGATCTTAATATATCCTGGAATAACAGCAGCAGCGCTCAGGAAGCCATTCTGATATTAATATACCACTCCCTTGCACCATTAGATACGGCAAATCCTCTTTCCATAAGCTGTACATTTGATAATCCGGCCAGATCTTCCAGAGGGACAACAGTAAGTTGTATGAATAGAAATAATAGAAATTTACGTGCTTCCTCCAATCCTTATAAAGACTATTATATAAATCATCTGAATAAACTTAAAAGAGATTTCGAATTTTTAAAAACAATGCTTTACCGTGGTAAATACCCCAGAGAACTTACATCATCCGAATTGAGGGCGAAAGGTAAAATTGATAGAAGTGGCAGATTTATCAGTTCTGCTATCGGTGATACTAAAGATTTTACTGTGTATTATTCTTCTTATAGCAATCAGAAAAAAACCTGTGAATGTTATGCAGTGGGAGAACACTGTTATGTTTATATAGATAAAGAAAATATATCAACCTGTTTCAATAATCCTTCTTCCTATGCTTCATCTCTGGCCGGTTATTTTGACGGTACAATTTATCCTCTTGTCCATCAATATATTGGAACTGAATGGTCTCCCGGCATAGACGGAGACGGCCATGTTTATATAGTTATGGTGCCGGGTCTTGACAATGCCTATTTTTCTTTTACCGATGAATATAAGCAGAGTGACCTTCCTTCCGGTGAAGTAAGCAATGAAGCTGAAGTTCTTTATATTGATCCCATGTTATTCTCTTCTTCTTCCGAAAAGGCAGACAGTAAAATTGCTTTGATCCAATCTGTTGCAGGTCATGAATTTGCCCATATGGTTCGTTTTAATATGAAATTTGTTGGCTCCGGATCGAAACCTCTTGATTTTAATACTATGGCGTCCTATTTCAGTACTGAACTTTCCATCCATGAAGGAACATCACAGTTTACTGAAAATATACTACTCAGAAGAGGTATCAGTGATAATTATACTTCTATTGCTGCCATGCGTGCTTCAGGTATTGAGTATTATCTGGATATGGCAGAGTTCTGTTCCTTAACTTCCGCCCAGTTTAATTATGATATGACAGGCGGGGGAGGTATTTATGAAATGGGTTTCTTTATATTACAATATTTATACGAGAAAAAGGGCTATGACTCTGTGACAAAATTGAATAAGGCCGATGGTAAAATGGGGCTTGACAGCCTGTATGAATCGGCAGGAGGCAGGACGGAATTTGAAAATATTTTCGATAAGCAATCTTTAAGCCTTCTCTTGAGCGGCAGAATATCTGATGGAAACTATAGCTTTCAGGGAGTTGATCTTTCCGGTACTACAGCTTATGGCTCTATAAGGCTGCATAATGTGTGGAGTGCTTTTACCAATTCCGGTGATTACAGTAAAGGTATTGATATTACATCTTTAACCTCTGATAGCGTTACTACAAATCTCTATGAATGGTCTCCGATGTTTATGAAATTTTATAACCTGAACGGAAGTCTTACCGTTACCATAAAAGGACTTTCTCCGGGGACCGGCGGAGGCGATGTAAGAGCATATTTTATTTATAAATAACATGAGTGAACAGTGAGTAGTGAAATATTCTATATTAAACCTGATACTGTCAGGTTTTTCTCTTTTCTCTTTCCTGTTTCTCCACAATTCTTTACAAAATATTACAAATTTTTACACATAATAAAATTTCTCCAATAACTTTATTGTAAAATATAATAAATTTTTAGAAAAAGCAAACATAATTTTTTCGATAACGGTCAGAAACATATAGTTAAAATAATTTTTAGAAGTTATCTGTAAAGGAGGGAAAGAAAACAAAGAAGTTGTATTGTAATGCAGTGCAAATTTTCTTTGGCTATAATTTTAACCGTTCATATGTCGATAATAAATATGTAAGGAGGAATTTCTGGTGAAGATGCAATTAAAAGCTATGGTAATAGTTTTCCTGATATACATTTTACAATTTACAGGATGCGGCGGAGATAGCAGCACTGCAGCAGGAGTAATTGTAGCTACTCCTGCTGCTACATCCACTCCTGCCGGTTCTTCGGAACAAACTTCGGTACCTGTTGCGACTGCAACTCCTGCTATAGAACCTACCGTAGCAGCCACTGCAACACCTACCTCATACTCTGTTCCTGTTACCACCTCTCCCGGTTCTCCTTCGACCACGACAGATACTTCTTCCAGTTCTTCTATTCCTGTTCCCGATGGTTATAATATGCTTACTCCGGCTATTTCCGGCGGAAATCTGGACCTATCCTGGAGTAATATAAGTTCTTATAAAGAAGCCTGTCTTGTATTAATATATCATTCTGAGACACCATCAGATACGGCAAATCCGATTTCAATAAATTGCACTTTTGATAATCCTAGCAACAGAGCTTCCGGTTTAAATAGTGATTTTGCAACGTCTGTACATAAAAATTGCAGTACCTTAAGGAGGGCAAGCAATTCTTCCGGAGAATATTATACAAATCATCTCGAAAAATTAAGGAAAGACTTTGATTTTCTTAAACATATGACAGAGCAGAACAGGTATCCACTTACATTGACATCTGCAGAGTTAATGGCACGGGGAAAAGCTGACAGGGCAGGAAATCTTATCAGTTCTTCTGTAGGAGATAGTAAAAGTTTTTATATTACTTACAGTTCTACTACTCAGAAAAAAAGCTTCAGATGTTATGCTGCAGGAACTCATTGTTATGTTTACAGTGATACGGAAAGTTCTGATAAATATCAGGATGTTACATCTTACGCAACCAGAGTGGCCGACTATTTCGATAATACGATTTACTCTCTTGTTCATAACTATATAGGCTCCGAATGGTCTCCCGGTATAGACGGAGATTCCAGAATTTATATTGTTCTTGCACCGGGAATGAATAATGCTTATTTTTCTTTTACGGATGAGTATAAACAGAGTGCCATCCCTTCCGGTGAATACAGCAATGAAGTTGAAGCTATTTATGTTGACCCTCTGTTGTTTTCTTCTGCTTCGGAAAAGGCCGATAGTAAAATTGAAGTGATTGAATCTGTTATAGCTCATGAATTTACCCATATGGTTCGTTTTAATATGAAATTTGTAGGCTCCAATCAGAGCCCCGGTTATAATACTATGGCTGCTTATTACAGTACAGAGATACCTGTTCATGAAGGAACAGCCCAGTTTGTAGAAAATGTTTTGCTCCACAGAGGTATTACTGACAATTATTCATCTATTGCCTCCATGCGTGCCAGCGGTCTTGAATTATATCTCGAAATGCCGGAAATATGTACCTTAACCTCCGGCGAGTTTAATTATAATAACGGTACAGGCGGACTCGGTATTTATGAAATGGGGTTTTTTATTGTTCAGTATTTATATGAAAAGTATGGTTATGATGCTATTTCAAAATTAAATAAGGCAGACGGTAAATTGGGTATAGATAGTTTTTATGCGGCGACAGGTACCAGGGGAGACTTTGAAACAGCCTTTGATAAACAGGCTCTGTCTTTACTGCTCAGCGGCAAGGTAACAGATGGTAATTATACTATAAATGGTGTTGACCTTTCAGGTGGAACAAATTACGGCGGCACCATGTTGCATCATGCCTGGAGTGCTTTTGCCAGTGCAGGCGATTACGACAGAGGCATTGATGTGAGTACCTTAAATAACGGTAGAGGCTCTTCAAAATTATATGAATGGTCCCCTGTATATTATAAATTCTTTAATATGAGCGGAAGTCTTAATATTAACATAACTGGCCTTAAGACCGGTACAGGTGGAGGTGATATTAAAGCATATTTTATTTATAAATAAGTTTTTAATATAAAAAAATTTTAAGGAGGAGTTTTGTTGCTGAAACCATTTATTTTAGTGTCTATTCTTGTAATCTCTCTATCTATCTTTAACGGATGCGGAGGGGGAAGCGGCACTTCCGGTACCGTAGTGATACCTACTTCCATACCAACACAAGGACCTACTGCGACTCCGACTGTTTCTCCCGTAGGAGACAGTGTTCCTGTTCCCGCCGGTTATACCTCTATTCCGGCAAATATCTCCAATGGAACATTACAGTTCTCAGTAAATAATTTCAGTTCTTCAAATGAAGGTTATCTTTTACTTACCTATCATTCCGATACACCCACTGATAGTGCAAATCCGATAGCCATAACTGCTAATTTCAACAACAGTACATCAGGGAGAGAAAATCCTGTTTCCAGGGATTCTTCCGTGAAAAAAACCTCTCTGTCACCCAGTATGCCTGATAAATATAAGAAGTATTATAAGAATCATCTGGACAAATTGCGCCATGATCTTGACCTGGTAAACAACCTGTCACGACAGGGTAAATATCCGAGAAGTTTAAATACTGATGAATTGAAGTCCAGAGGGAGACTCGGGAAAGACGGAATGGTCGCCAGTGCACAGGTTGGAGATATAAGGAATTTCTGGATTTATTTTCCTTCCCCCTATGGATATATTGAAAGACCATGTCAGTGTTATGCGGTGGGAGAACACTGTTATGTTTTTATGGATACAGATGATCCGTCTCTTTACTATAATAATGCCACTACTTATGCCCAGCAGCTTGCATCTTATTTTGACAGCCAGGTATATAACACGGTTCATGACAGGGTCGGATATGAATGGTCTCCCGGTATAGACGGAGATACCAGGATATTCATTATTTTGAGTGCCAATTTTAATAATGCCTATTATCCTTTTTCCGATCCATATCCCCAGTCAAGTCTTCCCTCGGGGGAATACAGTAATGAAGTCGAAGCCATTTATATAGATCCCCTTGTTTTTGCCGATACGGATTCTATGGGAAATCCTGAAGCTGCTGAAAATACCCTTGCGCAGATTCAGGCTGTAGCAGGCCATGAGTATACTCATATGGTAAGATTTAACATGAAATATATTGCAAGTAATAACGGTACACCTATAGATTATACCACTATGGGTAATTATTTCTCCAGTGAAATCTGCATCCAGGAAGGATGTGCCCAGTATACTGAAAATGTGCTGCTTCACAGAGGTATTACAGATAATTATGCAAAGATTAACGCTCTTCGTTCCAGCGGTCTTGAACCTTATTTACAGGCTCCGGAACTGTCGAGTCTTACGTCGGGAACATTCAATGACAACAGTAATGACGGCATAGGCACATATGAAATGGGATTTTTCAATGTAGAATATCTCTATGAAAAACTCGGCTCCGACAGTATTAAGAGATTAAACCAGGCTGACGGCAAGGTCTGTCTTAACAGTCTCTATGCTGCGGCAGGCAACAGAAGCACCTTTGAAAATCTGTTTGATATGCATGCCCTGGCCCTTGCATTGAGCGGAAAAGTAAGTGATAACAACTATACCTTCAGCGGAGTAGATCTCTCAGGAAACACCAGTTACGGAGGAACATCGCTTCATAATGCCTGGAGTGCTTTCGGAAATACAGACAGTGAAGGTATAAATGTCAGCAGGGCAAATAATAACAGTTTTTCCGGAAATCTCTATGAATGGTCTCCATGGTTTATGAGATGTTACAGCGGTAACGGCGGTACTCTCTCTGTCAGGGTAACAGGTCTCAATGTAGGACAGGGCGGAGGCAATATAAAAGCCTATTTCTTTTACAGGTAAACAGTAATCAGTGACCGGTGAGCAGTAACCGGTGACCGGAATTTTACTGATAACTGGTCACTGCTCACTGTTCACTGATGTTACCTTCCCCCTCCTGAGAGATATTTCAATATAACAGATGCGTCTTCCCCTGTTATCCACTGGGGATCCTTTGCCTGCATCTGAGGCACTATACGCGACCAGTCAGCAGTTGAGTGAGCGCTTTCGAAGACTTTACTTACAGCATGACATTTACTGCATTTCTGAGAAAATACCTGCTGTGGTGAAGGTGTAGGCGTACCCGTAACCTCTGCCGTTCCCGATACAGAGATTCCTGTTTGCTGCGGTACCTGTGTCGGTGTGGGAAGGGCGAAACTGCTTGTCTGAATCCTTACTGTAGGATATTCTCCCAGATTTGACAGAGTATACCTTATACCTACGAATTTCAGAAGTTCATCTACAGGTACAAATACTGTTATTTCTTTTGTGGAAGGATCTTTTACTTCGTAAACCTTTCTTTTGGAAAATTCCTTTCCGTTGACTGTATAAGTGCCTTTCTCTTTATCATAAGAGCCAGTTATGCCGAGAACCCTCATCATATCATCTGCTCCCCCATAGAGAGTTTGATTCTGATAGAGGAGTGTCACATTCACTTCTTCACCTTCAAGAACCAGGAGACCTTTAGCCTTTTCTCTGGGTATTATACTGTAATAATCAAGGGTTTTTGGTTTTGTCTGACTCTCTGCCTGGCTCATAAGCAGAAGAGAGATACCTGTTATTATAGCTGCAAGAATTACCAGTGTTTTATAACGGATCATTTCTGTTCCTCCTTCTTTGATTTTTTACTCTTTAAGATTTCTTTCATCTTCTCTCTTTTCCTGCAGAGATTATGCCAGTTTTTTTATGTCGGAACCGGGATTTATATGAGAATCGTAACGCGTAACGCGTGACGCGTTACGGGAGGAACGAATTTTTATATTTCGTTGTGACCTAACCGGTCATTATTGTTGTTATGAAATTAACTATAAATATATCCTTACAGGAAGGATAAATATTTTATGTAAAGAATTTATTTTCAGTGAAAGTTCTATATATAGTCAGTTTCATAACTATCCATACATAATGACCTCGTAATGTGTAAAGCATAATGCGTGATGCCCATAGGATTAAACCCGTCACGCGTTACGCGTTACGCGTCACGACGATTTAAATTCTGATAAGTTATGAAATACA
>JAKPQU010000113.1 GCA_029555925.1 Bacillota bacterium | reverse complement strand
TTCTACAGAAATCTTCTCTACTTCCGGTTCTTCTACAGAAATCTTCTCTACTTCCGGTTCTTCTACAGAAATCTTCTCTACTTCCGGTTCTTCTGCAGAAATTTTCTCTACTTCCGGTTCTTCTGCAGAAATTTTCTCTACTTCCGGTTCTTCTGCAGAAATTTTCTCTACTTCCGGTTCTTCTACAAAGAACTTTTCTTCCTGCAATAGTAATTTTTCTTCTATCTTCTTCTGCTCTATAATCTCTTCGCTTACAATCTCTTCCTTTGCCACATCCTGGTTATCAACAGGTTTAAATATTTCGCCGATATCAAGAGATTGATCTTCTATAACTACTTCCTTTTTTTCTTCCTCACTATATATTTCTTCGTAATCTTCTTTTGTTTCTTCATAAGGTCTTTCAGCTTTTTCTTTGATTTCACCTGTTGTTTTTATCAGTTTTGCTCTCGCTTCTATAAGTCTGAGATTTACTATATTTTCTTCATTTCTATTATTTTTGAGTAATTTTTCTTTTTCTTCGATTAGTTTTTCTATATCTCTCAGGGATTTTTTATTTTCTTTCCATTCTTTCTCTTTATTTTTTAAAATTGACCTGGTACCTTCTAGCTCATTCTCTAAATTTTTCTGTTTTGCTTTTATTTTTTTAGTATCTTTCTTTGCTTTTTTCCCGGAAAGTTTACTTTCTATGGAGCTTATTTCATCCTGTTTTTCTTTGATTTTGTCGTGAAGATTTTTAATTTCTCCTTCAAGAGATAGATTTTTATTTATCTTTTCCTTGAGGGGACCTTTAGTGGTTTCAATTTCTTTTATTAATGCTTCTACGGAAGCATGTAGTTGTTTACTCTTGTCTTTAAGGTGTATAACATGGTTACTGATTTTCTGTATTTTATCAATCTCATTATGGTCAAAAGTAAGTATGACCCCTTCTTCTTCTACCTGCAATACCTGTCTCTCTTTGATGGTATCTTCAATTTCTTCATAGCCGTCTTCATCTATAATTTGAACATATTCTATTCCATCTTCTCCCTGGATGATTTCATATTCTTCTCCGTCTTCTCCTTCTATAACCTCTATATATTCTTCGTCACCGTCTTCTCCTTCTATAACCTCATATTCTTCTCCATCTTCTCCTTCTATAACCTCTATATATTCTTCTTCCTCACCTTCCTCTATATATTCTTCTTCCTCACCTTCCTCTATATATTCTTCTTCCTCACCTTCCTCTATCTCTTCCTCTATAACTTCATATTCTTCTCCATCTTCTCCTTCTATAACTTCTATGTATTCTTCTTCTCCTTCTTCAATCTCTTCTTCTATAACTTCGTATTCTTCTTCCCCTTCTGCTAAATCCTCTTCCGCTACAACTTCATATTCTTCCCCGTCATCTATTATAATAGTTTCTCTTTCCGAATCATCTGAGAATAATATATCTTCTTTTTCTATAATGGCTATTACTTCGTTTATTTTCTGTTTCTCGCTGTCTTTTTTACTTTTCTTGAGATCTTCTTCTGTTGCTATTCTTTCTTTTACTGAACTTACGGTGGACGTAATTTTTTCCAGGAGTTCCCTCTTTAAATTCAGGTATTTCTTTTCCATATCTTTGAATTCATCTTCTATAGAGGAAAATTCTGCTTCACTTTTTGCAACATTACGGGCACTCTGAGCTGCTTTTGATTGGCTTTCCTGCAGTTCTTGTCTGAGTATGCTGATTTTTGATTTTTGACCTGTTATATCCTGTTTTAATTTACTGGCAGTAGACTGGGTATTACTCTTTTCAGAAATACTGTACCATTTGACAGTCCTCAGTTTGCTGTTAAGTTCAGATAATATGTCTTCCTGTTCTTTTAGATTTCTTTCCGCTTCAAGTAATTCTTCTCTTCTTGCCTGAATTGATTTGTCCTGTGTGGTTGCTTTTTTTCTGTCTTTTTCCAGCTGGTTGAGGACTTTATCAAATTTTTCTTTTATCTCGCCATATGATTTCTCTATATGTTTAAATTTATTATTTGCTTCCCATATGCTATTTACCTCATCTGCTGTAAATACATAGTGTCTATCTCCTCTTGACACTGTTATGGTCTCAAGAACAGGTCTGTCTTCATGTTCAACTACATAATCAACCTGTTTTGTTTCTACTGTATCGCCTATCATTGCTCTTAATTTATCATCATTTATTTTCGAGAAGACCTGTTTTACTTTATCTGATAATTTCAGGGGGGTATACTGCCTTTTGGATAAATACTCCATTACCCCTAATTCTTTCGCTTTTTCTATATGGGAATTTTCAAAAGAACGGGATAGAAAAACTACCGGTATAGATGAGGTTACTTCTTTTTCTTTTAATTTAACACATACTTCGAACCCGTCCATGCCCGACATGACGGGATCCATAATAATCAGGTCAGGTTTTTCATAGGTAGCCAGTGAGAGAGCATCTTCTCCGTTATCAATCAGGATAACCGAATAACCTTCACTGATAAGAGACATACTGAAAGCTTTACCTAAAATTTTATTACCATCAACTAAAATTATTTTTTCTGTAGGCATTTTTCATCTCCTCATACCCTTATCTATATATACCCCCGCATAATATGATCAGGCCATTAATTCGACATAATGAAAGAAAATCCTACAAAATGAATTTTTATTATTTTTGTACCTACTGAGGTGAGCATAAATAATATAGTTAGTTTCATAACTATCCATAAATAATGACCTCGTAATGCGTGACGCGTAATGCGTGATGCGCAGGGATTAAACCCGTCACGCGTCACGCGTTACGCGTCACGACGACTTAAATTCTAATAAGTTATGAAATACAC
>JAKPQU010000058.1 GCA_029555925.1 Bacillota bacterium | reverse complement strand
ATACTTTTACAATTTTTTCACAGATCCGGATTAAGGATATCCATTGTATCATCTTTCATAGCCATTCCATAGATTTTATGTTTTGTCAAATATTTGAGTATATTTTCAGGAATCTCTAAAGACGCAAAGACGGGGATGATTTCCTTTCCTTTAAATTCTGGAAAATAGTCGTAAATTAAAGCTTTATCTTTTATTAAATTAACAAACTGTTCTGCATAATCCTGCTTTGCAGAAGCTTTTGTTTCATTCACTATTACCTTATCAGGATATACAGCTATAATATCAAACTCCTTCTGTTTTCTTCCTTTTCCCTTCTTCATTCTCCTTAATATAAAATCTTCACATTCTTCTTTCTTACAACCAAAGTATTTTTCAGCAATATTTTTTATATTAGGATAAACCAGGTCTTCTACAATAGTACCCCATTTATTGGCAAAATCACCCCATTTCCTATTCATTTCCTTTCTGTCCAGTCTCATTTCATTTTTGAACTCTCTCATTTCAAGGCTTAAATTATGGACAGTTATCTGAGTTCTGCTTACTTCATAGGATAAATTCTGTATCATTAACTGTGTCTGTTTAGCTAAATCCTCCAGGGTATCAACTCTTTCAACTACATCTGGCATATAAAATCAACTCCTTTCTATTCCCCTGTTACAATAATAGCATATATAATAAGGTTTATCAAATGATTTGAACCCTTGTGTTAGAATAGAATTGCAGTTGAAAATGACAGGTGATTTTACATAAAATGGAAAAAGAAATTTATTCCATCCCGGCAATCGTTACATCATGTAGATTGCCTCTGGCCTGTAAGATAAATGTACTATCTGTTATGACGGATAGTACATTTATAATATCTATTTATAGTAAAGAGTCGGAGTGAATGTGATTTCTGATTGGTTGTTATATATTGAGATAAGGAAATATAAGTGACAGGAATTACAGGATTATAAAAGATTGCCGGGATGTTGTAATTTTGTTTAAAATCCCGGCAATCCTTAAATCCTGAAAATCGCGGTTCGGACTATTCTGTTCTGACAATGCGGAAACCGATGTGGTTACCACGGTTAGACTGGCCAAAATAGCTACGGCTGGCAGAACGGCAGCTATTGGCAACATCGTTCCAGCAGCATCCGCGTACGACACAGGCAGAGCCCGTACCAGGGCCAGTCGGGTCTGTCTGAGGATCACTACTATAACTTCCATACCAGTCATTAACCCACTCCCACACATTACCATTCATATCAAAGAGACCAAAATTGTTAGGTGATTTTGTACCTACTACATTGGGATGGCCTTCTGAATTATTGTTATACCAGCAGTAATTTCCTACATTAGGAGGATTTGGATAATAATCTCCCCAGTAATAATCATGAAAAGTAGTTTCTCCAGCCCGGCATGTATATTCCCATTCTGCCTCTGTCGGTAGTCTATAGCCTTTTTTTGTTATATCTATATTATATGAACCATCATAACATCTCTCCCGCCCAGTTTGATCACTGAGCCAGTTACAATAATTCACTGCATTATACCAGGTTACGTACTCCGCAGGATAATTTGGATCTGTCCAACTTCCTCCACTGGTATGAGAAGAATCGTAAAGGAGATACTCTTTATTTCTTATTTCATATTTACCCATATAAAAATCCCTTGTAATCGTTACGGAATGACGTGGTCTTTCATTTGTAAGTCCCACTCCACCATCTATATCTCCCATCTGAAAAGTTCCGGCAGGTATCAAAACCATCTCAACAGGTTCTCCCACAATGACCTGATATGTGCCGGTTCCCTTATAGAAGAAAACTGCTTCTGTAGTATTTTCTCCTCTTACAGATACTTCAATACGGTATTTCCCTGCAGGAAGATTGATTGTGCCTGCTACAGAAGTATTGCTCCATGAGGTAAATGACGACGGATTATAAACAGTTCCCCAGGGATTATTGGGATCATTTTCATTGACCTGAATGAATCTTACTGCACCGTTTACAGAAGTCTGAGAAGTTCCGAAATTGGTTCCTGTAAGAGTGAAACTCACAGAAGAAGTTCCATTTGCAGAAT
>JAKPQU010000564.1 GCA_029555925.1 Bacillota bacterium | reverse complement strand
TTAGAAATTAACCAGTGGTTAATTTATTGTCTGCAAAACAAATTAAATAAGGCAAATTATTTTTCTTCGTAAGAGCCTGTCAGGCAGAAGCTGATAAAATGTTACTAACTTATCTGTTGTGGTATTTAGAATTAGAAGCTGTTCCTCCCCTGTTATGCGTCACGTTTTATGGATAGCAGACTCTGTTTCTACCGCCATGTTTTGCTTTATATACGGAAGCGTCTGCCTGTGCCATGAGATCTGTTTTATTTGTAGCATCTTCCGGGTAACTGGCAACTCCGATACTTGCTGTTATTTTTACATCTCTCTGGTTTAATCTGAGTTGTATTGCCTGTCTTATTCTTTCTGCCGTATTTATGGCAGTTTTTTTATCTGCTTCAACCAGTATGAGGGTAAATTCATCTCCTCCGTATCTACAGACTATATCTGTATCACGGACATAACTTTTCAATAATTTGCATATCTCCTTTAATAACATATCGCCATCAGGATGGCCGTAAGTGTCATTATATTGTTTGAAGTGATCCGTATCTACCATAAGCATGGCCATATGTGTTTGATATCTCTGTGCTTTCTGAACTTCTTCTTCGAGTTTTTCCTGGAAGTATCTGTGTGTATAAAGACCGGTCAGACCGTCTGTAGTTGCCATATTATGGGTTTTTTCATAGAGCTTTGCATTTGTAACGGCAATAGAAGTCTGGTTTGCCAGAGTACTTAAGAGATTTAAATCGTCATGACTGAAAGCGTTGGCTTTTTGCTGTCCCACATATATAACACCTATGCATTCATCTTTACTTATCAGAGGTACTGCCATTTCGGAACGTTCATATCTTATCATAGGAGGAGGGTTTTTTTCAACTTCAGTATCTGCTATAATATAGGGCTTTCTTTCCGATGCAACCCATCCTACTATTGTTTCAGAGGAAGATATGGGAAATGTTTTAACTGTAAATACATATTCTCTGTAAGGTCCGGTCACTTCTTCAGCTACAAGCTGTGGTTCTCCTTCCACGTCTTTTATGAGAAAAACTATACAGGTCTGACATGAAACCAGTTTCTTGATCATTCTGTTAATAACTTCATAGGTATCTTCTAACTTGAGGCTGTTGCCGAGTTCCTGGCTGGCCTGAAGTAATATTTCCAGATTTTTCTTTTCTTTTTCTAACTCTTTCTGGACATGCTCTCCTTTGACAATTACTGCTTCAACCTCTTTGTCAACTGCAGTCTGAGCTGTTGCAGTTACATTTGAAAGGACTCCCTGTATTTTTATAGAATTATAAATTCTCTGCAGTAAATAAATTGGTAAAATTGCAAAAATAGAAGAAATAGGTAGATTAATACGATAGAATACGGCAATACTTACACCGAGAGGCAAAACGCATATATAATAAAGCCATATTTCTCCCCAGTGCCATTCCCATACATGTCTGAAATTAAGCTCTTCCTGTGTTGATATGAATAAAGACATAATAGCTGTATCCAGGAAGAAATAAAGTAATAAAGATATTACAATAGCCAGCAGATTCATCCAGGTGTTCAGGAACATACCGGTTCCGCTCTGCCTGTCAATTGAAGAATATACTATACCTGCAATTAAAATACATACTACATTCTGTCCTGTTTTAAATATAATTTCTTTAAGTTTCTGCCCGTTTATTATGGCAACTACTAGTACGGAAATAACAGATATTAAAATAGCTATTTCTTTCCCGAATAATAACATACATGCGTAGAATATACCGCTGCTTACCGTGACCTGTCCCTGCTGAGGCATTTCCACCGAAAAGTAACTGGACGTAAGAGCTACTGCCATAAGGATGATAATGCCTACTATATCAGTCGGATGGGTTACATAATAGCCGGCAAGATTTGTAATAAAAAAAATTGCAGAATAAATAAATCCTATAAGACCTGTTATTCCCAATGCTATAACCAGTACAATATTTTTTTTCATAAAAAAACCTGTCTTCAGGCTTCTGTAGAGCCTGTTAATTTTTTAATAAAGATAAATAAATGCTTTCTATCTGTCCGGTAATATTTTTTACTGAAAAATCTCTGGCTCTTTCTTTTGCATGTCTTGAAATAGCCTCTCTTTTCAGATTGTCATTTAATAGAGATAGAACAGAACCTGAAAATGCTTTCACATTTTCCTCACATAATAATCCGTCAACACCATGACTCAGAGTATCTTCATATCCGGCCGATTTGACTGCTACTACAGGAAGGGCGCTGGCCATAGCTTCCAGTAATACAACAGGATGTACTTCTGTTTTAGAAGTACTGACAAATATATCAGCCGCTCCGTAGTAATCTTTAATATCCTTATTATTTATTTCTCCTGTAAGAATAACATCTCCGGAAAGATTTTCTCTGTCTATAAGATTTTTTATTTTGTTTTTTTCCGGTCCGTCTCCCACAAGCATAAGTTTTATATTCTTATATTCCTTATGAATTTCTTTGAAACATGTAATTAAAAAATCTATATTCTTCTCTCTGGCAAGTCTTCCTACAAAAATTAAAATTTTCTTTTCCTGTGATATAGAATACCTGTCTTTTATTTTTTTTCCATTTAATCTGTTGAATATGGCAGGTTCTATACAATTTGGTATTACCTTTATTCTGGAGTATATTCCGTATTTTTCGAGCTGTCTTTTCCTGGATTCCGCAGGAATAATCAGGGCATCACATTTATTTGAGAAATTTCTGAGAGCCCATAAAGTCATAGTCCTTACGATATATCTGTTAAAAGGTATATAGTGGATATATTCTTCATATTGAGTATGTAATGTTGCAACTAAAGGTATATTGAGTTTTCTGGCTATATATTGCCCCGCTCTTCCCGTAAGGAAAGGATGGTGGCAGTGTATAATGTCCAAATCAAGAGAATTAATAATCTTAAAAATTCTTCTGGAATAGGGGAGTCCCAGTGGATAATTGACTTTCGACCATAAATTTATAGACTTAAATCTATATATATTCTCACGTTCATCTTTGTATCCCGGATATTCGGGAGCAAATATATAGATTTTATGGTTTAACTCCTCCAGAGAATTGAAAAGATTTTCAATAGATGTAACTACACCGTTTACAACGGGTTTATATACATCTGTAAATATGCCTATCTTTAAACACCTTTTCATAATTGCATTACATTCCACATTATATTAGTGTATAGAAAAGAACTTTCTAAATTAATTAAAAAAATCCTTCTCTCACTTTAATTATTATTTAGGTACTTTAAATACATGAGGATGGACGTCATCTGTTTCATTTATGGTAAGACGTATCTGTGCTCTCGGGTCTGTTATGTCTACCATATAGAGTTCTGAATTTCCGTCTCTATTTGACTGGAAGACAATATGTTTGCTATCGGCTGTAAAAGACGGATAAAGATCGTCTGTATTATTGTAGGTCAGTCTGACAGCATCCTCTTCTCTTCCGTCATAATCCATAACATATATTTCCCAGTTTCCATCCCTGTTAGATGCAAAAGCTATTTTCTTTCCGTCAGGAGATACACTGGGATAGGCTTCGTTTGAGGCACTCGAAGTAATTTGTTTTACTTCCGTACCATCTACATTCATTGCATATATATCAAGATTTCCGTTCCTGTTTGATACAAATATTATTTTTTCTATACCGCGAACAGGAGTCGGCGGTACCTTGGTAGGTGTCGGAGGTACCTGTGTCGGAGTTGCCGGTACAGGAGTTGCCGGCGCGGGAGATTCTACTGTCACAGGAGTTGCCGGTACAGTTGTCGGCGCAGGAGATTCTACTGTCACAGGAGTTGCTGCAGGAACTTCTGTAGGCACTGCTATTGTAGGTGTAGCAGTCGGAACCGGTGTAGGTGTAGCAGTTGGAACTTTAGTCGGAACAACGGCAGGTTTTGTCAGATCTGTTCTTGTTATAGATCCATCCTGGGCTATGGTAATCATGAAATGTATTCTTCCACCTTTTTTGGGTTGATCATGTTCCCATATCAATTCTCCATTTTTCATTGCGTACACGTCATAGCTTATAATATCTCCGGATGAATTCCATACGGTTTTTTCTACTGCATTTACTCCCCATGATTTTGTTTTTAATATCTGAGTTTTATCGGAAGCATTGGGGCCTCCTACTCCGTCTTTATTACCAAGTTTTTTTAAGATAGCCTGATATTCATTTTTAATTGTTTCCTGATTATAATCTTTCATATCCAGAGTTTCTTCTGCCCTGGAATAAGGTAAAATCATCAGAGAAAATAAAAAAGATAAAATAATTGAAACAAGAGATAATTTGAACATAAAACTTTGCATTTATAAGGGCCTCCTTAATTGTTTATTTTAAAATTATAGATTTCACCATCAAAATAAGTCCGTTAAAATCCGGTATTTCCTCGTTTTCTTTTCTCCCTACAATGGTTACTTTTTTTGTCATATAATCATTGAAATTTATTTCATTATTTTTTGTTCTTAAAATACATAATATATTTCCCGTATCAGCTACAAGCTGATGTGTTCCGAGTTGAGGTATGGAACATTCCTGAACTGTGCCTGTGAGTATTATCTGTTTGTATATTCTTATTTCTGTACTCTGGCTGTCCATTACAGCCAGTTCCCCTGTAGAGGGATAAAATTTTCTGAACTCCAGTTTTACTGTGCCAGGTAAAAGGGCAAGGAAATCAAATTGCTGTTCAAGTCTTCCCTGGTTATCATATACTCTTGGCTGTTGTTCCGCTACGAGATTTAGCAATTTTTTATCATAATTCTGTAGCTGCCATTTATATCCTTCATTTGTAGAACATACCAGTTGAAGTGAAAACTCGTCTCCTTCTATTACATCTATAATTGAAGGAAGGGTTACAAGCTCTTCAGGTCTGGCATTATTATCAGATACAGGCAATTGACCTTCTGTATAAAGTAGAAGCTCTATATTTTTCATCAGGAAATTATCGTGGTCTTCGTCCTTAACACCTTCGTCTGCTTCTATAGTAATTGTATTCTCACCCTGTACAAAAGCTTTTGCAGGTATTATTATTAGAGATGGAACAAAAGTCATTCCGCCGTCAGGGAAAAGGGCTCCCATTTTCTCTCCGTTAATTTCTACGTAATTTTTAGATGAATTAACACCAAGTACTTCAAGATGTAATTCTGCATTCTGCTTTACAGGAAAAGGAATATTAAATTTCTTTTCAAATGTCGGGCCAAGAGGAGCAGGCCAACCTGATGGTCTGCTGGAAGCACCTTCACCTTCAGGATCACCTATGGATATAGTTTCTCTGGCTATATGTATTACAAAAGGCGTTCCCTGAGAAAAGCACGGAGATATATTAAATGGGAATATGTTGAAAAAAAGTGCAATTGCAGCAAGTAACCATATTTTATGGCTCATTTTCTCCTCCTTGAAGTTATTTTACTTGAAGTTATTTTAAAGATAAAAATTTTTATTTTCAATGTTTTATCGAGTATTAATCTTTAATAAACCCTCTTCACTCTTCACCATTTAAATATTTATACTCGCTTCTGTAAATAAATCATTTGTAGGATTATAACATAATTACTGATAATATATCAATCACGTTTTTTTGATAGTTTAAAAAAATATTTACATAGTGTTTTTTGCAGTTACATTCACTTTTACTAGAAATTGCACCTGATTTTGTAAATTTATTAATTACTGAATAGTGAGTAGTGAAAAGTAAGTAAAATGCAATTTTTTTCACTTTTCCCTCTGAATATTCTGTGACAAATTTCTTTTTCCATTGTATATAAAATTACCTGTCATAAAAAATACTTGTATATAAAATTACCTGTCATAAAAAACACTATCCAATTGACCTTATAATAGACTTAATGATATAATACTTTCTGTAGTTTTTCAATTTCTAAACAGGATAAATTTTATAAAATATCTGTAATTTTTCAACTTGAAGGGAAATATATATGAAAATACTTGTAATTTGTTCGGGTGGTATGTCTACCAGTATGCTTGTAAAAGCAATGGTTAAGGCAGCAGAGGGAATGAGTGAGGATATTTCTGTAGAGTCAGGAAGTGTTTCCGGGCTAACAAATATGATAGATAAAAGTGATTTAATAATGGTAGCCCCTCAGGTAAGACACAGGCTGGAGGAAATAAGGAATATAGCGGACAAATACAGTAAGCCTGTCACTCTTATAGAACCTCAATTATATGGTTTGATAGATGGTAAAGGAGTATTAAAACAGGCACTAGGGATTGTAAAAAAATAAACCTGTTAGAATTAACTAAATATTGACATCAGTTAATTCGGTATCTGTTACTGTGGTGAGCATAAATAATACATATATGCTCTCGTGACGCGTGACTGGAGTAAGATTTGTATTACATGTTTATGCTTAGTACCGTAACAGGTAAAATGGTATCTGTAAAAAGCTTCTGCCTGGCGGGCTCTGGAGAAGAAAAATTAGTTTTTTATTATAGAATTAAAAATTAAATAAGGGCTAATTTATTGTCTGTAAAACAAATTAAATAAGGCAAATTATTTTTCTTCGTAAGAGCCTGTCAG
>JAKPQU010000631.1 GCA_029555925.1 Bacillota bacterium | reverse complement strand
CGCGATGCTTTCTTCCTTTGACTTCAGCTCTCTTTCCTTCCGTTGATTTTCCTCTTCAAACTGTTTTTTCAATTTTTCGCTGAACTGATGGGTAAGGGCATCATCAAGGGGTATTTCCCTCTTGCAATATGGACAAGTTATAATGGTTTCTGCTTTTGCCATGGGTTTCTCCATTATAGCCTTTTTTGCCATTTCATCTATAATTATCTCGTTGAATGATCAAATTATCAATGAATGAAACGTTTCCGAAATATTTCATTTTATTGAAATCTTTCCTTTTTCCACTCGTATGCCATATTTCGTGCCAGCATATTTTTTTACTGTAGAAATCGTGTATAGTGGCCAGAGAGCTTCCTCAGGCAATTGTTCGCGTATGGTTCTTGAAATCTTGCTTATATTTTGCCGAAGAGTTTCCGTGCCGATACGATCCTGCCACTTAGCCTTCAGTTCCTCTGCTCTGAAAGGATTTTCCCTGTACATCCTCCTATAATCTTCTGACATTTTTTCAAGGGTTGGTCTGGCAAGTAAATCCTGTAACACCAGAAAGCAATCAGTACATTCATAGCAATATGGTCTATCCGGATGCACGCACGCCTGTATTTTTTGCCTGAGAAGCGCTGCGTAAACCATGAGCTGGACAGGGATCATCTCTATTAGACGGTTGCCGATTCGAACTGTTCTTGCTGAAAGGTCTATATCCAATTCAGGCTGGAATGTAGCTGTGTCGATCTTATTTTGCCCTTCTTTAACCAATTCTTTGAAGTTCATCCCCTGAAGAGATAGTTTATCCCTGAGCCGTATGAACGGAAGTTCCGCAAGGCGTATTGTTGCATCTCTGGTGTTGAGTTTTTTTATTGTGCCATCGGGTAGCCTTGTTGTGATTATCCTGTTCCTCTTTGGTTTGTAGAAAAACTCTGGATTCGACTCAAACTCAGGGGAGACAAGGACGTGGTAAAGTCTGTCCCAGGGTCTTCCAAAAAGCTGCAATGCAGCCCCCATGTAGAAGCTCATTGTTTTTCTGCCCCCTGCTATAGAGCAGTGAAGCCTAATCTTCTGATCTTCAGTTAACGTGCGAATGAACGATGTGATGAGATCCCCCATAATCTCACTTTCCATTTCATCGGTAATATCCGGCAAACCGTTTCCGCAAGAATTTCTTGCAATGATGAAGTGATCTTCCGGTATATCGAGTTGTCCAAGACCATATTCCTTCACAAATGTCTGAAAAAGATTGCTTTGAAGAAGGCGTGCACGTGTTGTTGCTTTTCCAACAGATGTGGTTATGATAAATATCTCTTCTGGTTTAATAGGAGGTTTTTGTTTGACCAGCCCATAGATCGTTTCGGTAACAATCTGGGGTGTTGTGCCCACCACAAGGATGAGCACTTCCTTGAAGGGCAGAATTTTCATGGCTTTTAAATTGTTTTATACACAAGGTGGTAGAGAGTGCAAGTTAATTCAGAGAATACATTTAAGATTGCAGATTCAAAATTCAAAATTGAAAATTATTTTTTAAAATTCAGGTTTTTTTCAAATCTTGAATCTGCAATCTTGAATCTTCAATGGATGTGTTTGCCCTCAGCATCATAACAGCCGGCTATTTCGATTGCGCTGATAAGGGGTAGTGTCTGCTCTAAGTTGCTCGTTAGTTTCACGCACATGCCGCAGTCTGAACTGAGATTTCTTGGTACTGGAACGAGTTCGTGAGCGACGTTGTGTTTTTTGAGGATTTTTTCAGTGCGGAGCACATCGTGGATTGTGTAAAAAAGAAGAATGTAATAGCTACTGTCCGGCAATGATTCTCACAGCCTCCAAAAACGTATCAATATCTTCATCGGTGGTGAAGTATCCCGGCGATACCCTGACCGTTCCCTCAGGGAATGTACCGATTGTCTTGTGGGCCATGGGTGAACACTGGAGCCCAATCCTGACATAGATCTGTTGCTGGTTGAGGGCGTACCCTATTTCTGAAGGGAGTTTCCCATACATTGTAAATGAGACCACTGGCACATAGGCCTTATTGCCATTATTCCCGTGGACAGTGACTCCATGGATAGCGGAAAGTCCTCTCACGATTTTTTCCCGCATACTTGTTTTTCTTTCTGAAATTTTTGTCAGGCCCTCTTTTTCGATAAAGGCAAGGCCTCCAAGCAAAGAGGCGATGCCCGGTGTGTTGGGTGTTCCGCATTCATACCTGTCAGGGAGGAATTCAGGATGATCGATTGATTCGGATTTGCTACCGGTTCCGCCGAACTTGAGAGGCACTGGATCTATTCCGTTTCTGATATAGATAGCCCCGACGCCCTGCACAGCAAAGAGGGACTTGTGGCAGGAAAAGCAGAGGATGTCAATATTGTCCCTGTTGATGTCGATTGGGTGAGTGCCTATGGTCTGGCAGGCATCAACTATGAGGATAGCGCTGCCTATGGCTTGTCTGATGTCATGCAGGGGCTGAGTGACTCCCACAACATTCGATCCGTGATTGATGATAACGGCCTTTGTATCCTTGCGGACTGTTCTTGCCAGGGCCTCCAGATCCAGAGATCCTGACCGGTTACATTGAATAATGGAAACCTCAACCCCCTGTTTCTTCATGAGGAACATAAGTGGGCGCATTACAGAGTTGTGTTCCAGAGAGGTTGTCACAACATGATCTCTTTCCTCTATCAATCCCAGGATTGCCAGGTTTAAGGATTCTGTTCCATTTTGTGTGAAGATCATTCTTTCAGAATCATCCCCGTTGATAAATGCGGTAAGTTTTTCCCGTGCTTCAAACACAACCCTTGCTGCTTCTACAGAGAGGCTGTGGCCGCTTCGCCCTGGATTGCCTCCTATTTCAGTGACAAACCTGTTGAGGTGCTCCATGGACTCCTTCGGTTTCGGAAAGGAAGTGGCCGCGTTATCGAGGTAGATCATGATAGACCACCACACCAGATTGCAGATTCAAGATTCCAGATTATGGGCTCTGAATCATGAATTAACGCGTAACGCGTAACGCGTAACGCGTTACGATACTGATAAATCCCTGTCATTTTTTGCTGTGAAGCTTTACAAATCTTTCTATAGATCTGTCATAAGTTCTTTCTACATCATCAGGGAAAAAACATGCCGGCAGTTCTCCCATAGACCTGTGATAATGAAGACAGGCGCAGCAATTTCCTTTTTTTGAACATCCTCCGTAGGAACAGTTGCATAAACCAAGATTTTTCTTATAGGCATCACAATTTGTTGCCATATGATAATCACCTCCATATTATCAGTGACCAGTTACCAGTCAACATAAGTTATCAGTTAAGATTATCAGCTATATTACCGGTTACCATTAAGTGGTCACTGGTCACTGCTTTTCTATCCATACAGGAGAAGACCATGCCCTCTCATAGGGAATATTATTGGGCAGAGTGTTTGAACTGTTCTCCTGCCATACCTTTACACGATAATAGGCATAATCTTCTTTAAGGTTATCCTGATAATCAACATGAACTGTTAAATTATTTTCCGATCTGTCATATAATATTGTTCCGTTTTTAAATATCTGCACCCTGGTTATATTAGCTCCTGAGCCCTGAGCAAATATATGGAGATTAACCTGTCCGTAATGACTGTTCGACAGAGATACATTATGGGTAAGGGTTCCGCCCATAGGAACAATTTCTGTTCCAAGTCTGGCTGTAAATTCCAGTTTAATCCTTGCACCTGACGTGGCGTAACAGTTCTTTCCCTTCAATCCATTCCATATAGCCTGCCTGTCAATTGTATTAACCCATACGGATGTAACTCCTCCCGTCCAGTAACCGAGTCTTGTATCAACATTACTGCTTATTTCCTCGACATCTCCCGGTTTTCCGTAATGAGTGTCCGTTCCGCCTGTAATACCGAGTTTATACCCGGGATTATGAGTACTCAGCCAGCTCGTAAGGGCAGCTTCTACAGAACAGCTCTCCTTAAAATCATTTACCCTTTCATCATTGCACAGGGCAGATTCTGAACTTCCATGACGGGAATAAATCTCTACAAGAGGCTGAATATTACTGTTTACATAGATTTCACTCCAGTCTGTATTCATAGGGATAAGAGGGTTATCATAATCTGCACCCTTTGCAGGATGATGGGGAATACATATATAATAACCTGATACAGATGTGCTGTTAAGGTAATTCCAAAGATCTGTCGGTAAAGTATATATATCGGATCCATAACCTCTCTGAGGTAAATGTTCATAATCATAACAGATTATATTTTTATGGCCTGTACCATCAGTTCTGACAGTATTTTTAGTATATTCAAAGGCAGGAAAAATTACAAAAGGCCTGGAAGACGATATGGATTTTTCCTGTTCAATCATATTATTCCACTTTTCCTGTGTATATTCGCCGGGAGGTCCGTTTTCGGCATGATCGGTAATGGCCATAAAATCCAGAAGACTTACATCCCTTGCAAATTTACAGGCATCTTCCGGAGTAAGAAGACACCCTTCTTTCTCAAAAGCATCATTGGAATAGGTACTATGGGCATGTAAATCACCCCATGCAGTAGTCATACCGGCATAAAGCCGGGAATTGCCATCTACATTACAGCCATATCCGTCAGTAGAAATCACGACAGAACCGGATGAAGGTATAGAAGTAGCAACAGGCGTCAGTGAAGTATTCCCATTACTGCCGCAGCCTGACATAATAATTAACAGAATAAGGCTTAATAATTTTCTCAGCATATCAACAAACCTCATTTGAATTGATAAAAATAATTATATCAATTTTTGATGAAATTGTCTATGAAAGGTTTCTTTTCAGGCAAATAACCAGTATCTGAGGTCTTGCGCAGAATCTTACAGGCTTTATTACTGTTCCTGTTCCGTTTGATACAATAAGTTCAGTATATTGCGTATTTATAATACCTGTTCTGTATCTATCTCCATAACGGGAAGGAATAAAAGGAGTCCATAAACCGAAAAATGTAACCTGCCCTCCATGAGTATGACCGCTTAACATTAAATCAATCTTATAATTATTCAGTTCTTCTACATAATCAGGACTGTGGGATAATAAAATTACAAAATCTTTTTCATTAACGTCTTTCACTGTGGGATTTATATCCTGTACATCAGTCATGACATCTCCCACACCGCCTATTTTGATTTTTTCTCCTTTTCTGTTTATCCACAGGGCTCTGTTATCAAGATCCTTTATTCCTGCATCTTTCATAGATTGTAACGTCAGAGATTTACTCTGCCAGTGATCATGATTTCCGAGAACCCCGAATTTGCCTTCAGGAGCATGCAGATTTTTAAGCTCCTCAAAAACAGGCTTTATATATTTATTATCTCTGTAAACATAGTCTCCGCCGAGAAAAATCATATCAGGCTTCAGTTTATTAACAACATTTACAAGTTTTTTTACTCTCCCGCGGGAACAGAAAGGGCCATGATGAATATCTGTTATAAATACAATCTTCAGTTCGTCAAATGCTTCAGGTATATCGTCATCTGTAATATCAATGTGTTTTATCTGTAACCAGTACGGTTCGATAAAACTGTAACAGATAGCCAGAAGCAATAATATTATCAGGGATGCAAAAAATTTTATTATTTTTTTCAACATATATCCAGAATTATTTTACCGAGTTGCTGTGGCATAAAAGAAACAGGGGGACTGCATTTTTCCGGATTAAAATTAACCAGTATAAAGGATTCTTTGACACCTTTACTCATATCTTCCGGAATCATGCAGTGAATCTTTACAGTAGAACTTTCTCCATGTTTTATTACAAAGTCATTATGTTCAATCTTAATCCAATCGGAAAGAGGGATCATTTCTCCCGAAAGAGTAATGTCATGTCTTTCTCCCAGATATGTTATCTGTAATTCTTTTGTTAATTCATCTCCAGGAACAGCTTTCCCCATATTTACTTCATGAAAATCAATAAGAAAATGCTTTACATTAAAGGAACGAATTTTAATCTTCACAGATCTATCAGATACATCCAGATCAGGACATGATATATAAACCTCTCCCATATGTTTTAAATCTGCAATGCACAATCGTGAATCTATCTCTAAATTGACAGTAAAAATTTCTCCCGGAGGTATATTCAGTTCTGCTTTATTATCTTTAAAATAAAATTCATTACCTTCTTTATCTCTTACGCCGGGAATTTTTATCCATTTATCAAAACATGTCATCAATACCTTTACCGGCACATTATCATTGTTTTCTATATTAAATTCTCTGACGGCTCTATTTCCTTTTATTATATTTCCAATATCTATTAAATCGGGGTAAACATTTATTATGTCGGCATTTTTCTCATATTTCTCCAGTAATTTTTCAGGAAGAAAGGTACCGAGCAGTATCTCTCTGATAACGACTTCTTTTCTTAAAGGTTCGCATAATAAAATCTCGCACCAGTGATTGCCTGAAGAAACACTCAGACCGTTTACAAGGAATCTGACTTTTTTACTTTCTTCGGCACAAAACAGAATTTCTCTTTCAGAGAGCAGTTCAAGCCACTCGGAGATTATTATTATCTCCAGTTTCACATCACTTTTTTTTGGATTTTTAAATTCCAGTTCTATTTCTTTTTTTTCCCAGAAATGTATATTTCCAAGATGGCGGTAATTGCTTTTCGGATACAACATAAATTTTATAATATTACTCCAGAATGAAAATCGTGACGCGTGACGCGAAGATTAATGTGCTCTGTTATTAACTAGAATATATTATAATTCTGCCAGTTTGAATAAAATTCCTTCTTTATAAAATCCTATTATTCCTGATTTTTTCCAGTTCAAGCCTTACTCTTTTATATTCATCTTCTATGGAAGAGACTTTTTCTTTTAACCCTTCGGCCTTACAGGTATCTGCCATAGTTTCTGCTTCCTGGCATAAACCGGCCAGTATGGTTGCACCGAAGTGGGTGCTGGAGGATTTCAATGTATGAGAGGAAATTCTGAGACCTGTATAATTATCTTCCCTGATACTTTCTTTAATCTTCTCCATGATTGCCTGACTGTCATTCAGATATTTATCGATTAAATCAAATGCTTTCTCTTCACCTACAAGGCTTTTCAAATTTTCGAAGTTCTCCATCTTTATAGACTGTGCTACAGATTTTTCAGATATTATTCTTTCTTTTATAATATGTTCCTCAGAAGAAGCACGCATATTTTTAGCTTCTCTCAGCACCTTTACAAGTTCTTTTACCTGTACAGGTTTCCCGAGATAATAATCCATACCTGCATCAAAACATTTTTTTATATCTTCTCTGAAAACCTTTGCAGTCATGGCAACAATACATGGCTGCCTTTCAGGGGGAAAATCTTCTCTGATACGGCAGGTAGCTGTTAAACCGTCCATTTCAGGCATTTCTACATCCATAAACATGAGATTATAAGGCTGGCGACGCAGTGATTCAATGGCTTCAATACCATTCCAGGCCACATCTACCATATATCCCATTTTTTCAAGCATACTCAACATAACCTGCTGATTGACAAGATTATCTTCTACCAGCAGAATGGTAAGAGGATATTTTCCGGAAAGCGATGGGTCAAGATATGGTTTATCATGTGCTTTAAAGACAGAAACTGCCTTCCCTGTAGCAACTTCAATCAATTTGTTGTATAAATGTGATAATTTTATAGGTTTTATGAGATAACCGTTAAAATTCATTAACTCTTTCTGAGAGAATATTTTATCTATAGATGTAAGAAGAAACATCGGGAAATCATAGCCCAGGTTCCTTATTTCATCTGCCAGTGTAATACCGTCCACTCCAGGCATAGCCATATCCAGCAGGGCAATATGAACTGTTTTATTCTGTTTCAGAATAGCAAGAGCTTCAGAGGCACAGGAGGCATTTATAGATGACACACCCCATTTCTCACAGGCCTGAGTAAGCATAAAACGATTTATTTCATTGTCATCCACTATTAATACGTTCAATCCTGCCAGTAAATGAGAGGATTTAAAAGAGGAAAACTGTTTCACAGTATCTGCCCTGGTAATTATGGTAAAATAAAAGGTTGTTCCTTTACCGGGAACACTCTCTGCATGTATAGTTCCCCCCATATGTTCAACGAGGAGTTTGCTTATGGTCAGGCCAAGGCCAGTACCTCCGTATCTGCGGGTAATAGATGAATCAGTCTGACTGAATGGTTTGAAAAGATATTGAAACTTTTCGGGAGGAATACCGACACCTGTGTCTTTTACGGAAAATTGAATTTCATAATCCTCTTCCATAAGATGTCTTGCTTTAACAGAAAGCACAACATCACCTTTTTCCGTAAATTTAATGGCATTATCAAGCAAATTCACAAGTATCTGACGGAGACGGGTAATATCACCTTCTATAATAAGCGGAACAGATTTATCGCACATATAAGCTATTTCCAGTGATTTTTTACCTGCTTTTGGAGCGACTATATCCAGAGCTTCTTCAACACATTCTATGAGTTCAAAGGGATTTTTTTCAAGCATGAACTGACCTGCTTCTATCTTGGAAAAATCCAGTATATCATTGATTATCCCCATAAGGCTATTGCCGCTGCGTCGGATAACTTCAACAAATTCTTCCTGTTCATGTGATAATTCCGTATTTAAAAGGAGTGAAGTCATCCCTATTATTGCATTCATAGGAGTCCTTATTTCATGACTCATACTGGCAAGAAAACTGCTTTTTGCTCTGCTAGCACTTTCGGCCTTATCCCTTGCCATCATCAGTTCTTCCTGAACAAGTTTTAATTCTGTAATATCATTTAATATAGCAATAACACCGGCAAACCTTTCACTTACATCAAGCATTTTCTTCAATTTAATCTGGAAATATCTTTTACCCTTAACAGTTTCAATTTCTTTTTCCAGTTCCATTTCTGAATTCTTTATTGAAACAAAGGAAGAAAGTTCTTCTTCAAGAAAAATCAGTCTGTTTTCCGGAATATTTCGGGAATAATATGCGGAACCGGGGACAGAAAAATCTTTAAAAAGCTCATTACCTGCATGATTTATATTAACAATTATATTGTTATTGTCCAGGAGTATAACAGGATTTTTCATACTTTCAAAACTTGTAAGATATCTATCCTTTTCATTTGAGAGAAAACGGTTTGTTACCTGTAATTCTTCCAGTTCTTCACTACCGCTCAAACCGGTCCATTCGGTGCAAAAACCTATTTCAATTCTGTCAAAGATTCTATCAATAAAAAGCCTGTAACATTTTTTCTCTTCTTCATTGAAATCATTTTCAAGAATAAGATCGATATAACTCTGACGGTAATATTTTAACAACCCCAGAAACATGCCTATAGTAACACCGCGGGAACGATGTTTCTGTGCTTCCTTTATTCCGAAAGATGTAACGGGATCTCTCGTATAATCATCATCAGGCCCCAGTTCAGGCGTTTCAGTGTAAAACTTTAAACCATCAAGTATTGCCTGTGAGAGACCGTTAATAGAAATTCTCCACGCTTCAGCCAGAGTAGAAGTATATCTGGCATAACCATGCACCTTTGCATAATGAAGTACTCTCTCTACCAGCCAGGTTTCATTATCTGCAATAATATGTATAAGTTTTTCCATTGTCTTTATTTTCATAAAAAATGAATTTACCTGTCACTTACTATTCAGTTTTAAATCCAGAACTTTTCTGACAGTCCTGGCAAGTAAACTCATAGAAACAGGTTTAAAAATAATCTCCTTTATATTTGTAATCTTCTCTCTATCCAGTTCAACCATGTCTGAAGAACCTGTGTAAATGATAACAGGTATATCAGGATTTACCTGAAGCAATTCTTCTGACAGTTCAATTCCTGTCATTTTAGGCATAGTATAATCGGTAATAAACAGATCATATTTCCCCGGTTCCAGGCAGAAATCTTTCAGAGCTTTAATACTGTTTGTTTCAGATGTAACATTATAGCCAAGTTTCATTAACATATTACTGTAGCACATGGCAAGTGCTTCTTCATCATCTACAAGAAGTATATGTTCGTTTCCTCCGGGGAGAATCTTTTCTTCAGCAACATCTTCTTTTACATCAATCTCAACACATGGGAAGAATATATCGAAAGTCGTTCCTTCACCCGGTTCACTGCTGACAGTAACAGTGCCATCGTAATGTTTGACTATACCATGAACCACGGAAAGTCCGAGACCTGTTCCCTCACCTCTGGGTTTGGTGGTGTAGAATGGCTCGAAGATTCTTTCTAAAGTCTTTTTATCCATGCCATACCCCGTATCACTTACAGTAAGTTTTATATATTTTCCCTCTTTCAGTTCAAGATATTCCTTTACATTTTCTCTGTCAAGCTCTACTTCACTTAATCTTATGCCAAGTATACCCCCTTTTTCTCTCATGGCATAGGCAGAATTCGTGCATAGATTCATAATTACCTGGTGTATTCTGGTAGGATCTGCCAGTATAGTTCCTCGTGTTTCTATGACTTCCTTTATTTCGATAGTAGCAGGGAGAGAAGCCCTGATAAATTTCATAATTTCTTTAACAATAGGAGCAATATGGAGAGGTTTTCTCTCTTCTTCCCCCTGGCGGCAGAAGGTTAAAATCTGTTTTATCAGGTCTCTTGCCCTGTTAGTAGATTTTAAAATCTGGCTCACAAATTTTTTTGCGTTAACATCTGAAATATAACTTTCAAGCAGTTCTGAATAACCCATAATAGCAGCGAGTATATTATTAAAATCATGGGCGATACCTCCTGCCATTATGCCTATGGCTTCCAGTTTCTGAGCCTGCCGGCTCTGCTCTTCAATCATCATTTCTCTTGTCACATCTCTGAAGATGAATACATAGTTTATAATTTCACCGTTTTTATTCCGTACAGGATTGATTGAGCCTGAAGATATGCATGAAGTTCCGTCCTTTTTTATGGCACTAATATTGCCGCTCCACACATTTCCTCTTTTAATTGTATCAATTACATTTCCGTAGAATATATCATCATGGTCATCACTTTTGAATATAGTAATATTTCTCCCGGTAATATCCTCTTTTTTATAATCTGTATTATATTCAAAAGCAGGATTTACATAAAGTATATTTCCTTTTACATCTGTTATAATAATATATTCGGAAGTCTGTTCTATAACTGTTACAAAGCGATTATGCTCTTCCTCAAGTTCTGCAATCTTTTTCTTTTCCTCTACTTCTGCCATGGCTCTTCTGACAACAGGAGCAAGTCCGGACAGATTTCTTTTCAAAACATAATCCGTCGCTCCCGATTTAAGAGCTTCTACTGCAAGTTCTTCACCGATAATACCGGAAATAAGAATAAAGGGGATATGGGGACACATTTTTCTGACTATCTGCAATGCAGTCAGACCGTCAAATCCGGGGAGAGTATAATCTGCAAGAACAAGATCGAAAACTGTATTCTCCAGGGCAGTAATAAAATCATTGCTGGTATCTACAGTTGTCATATTACATTCAATTCCATCCCGTACCAGAACTGCATGAATAACCTCTGCATCAATAGGACTGTCTTCAAGATGTAAAATATCAAGTTTTTTCACGTTTCCCCTCACCTTCTTTATCAGCAGAGTCGATTTATATCATCTCTGACAATAATGTCTCTAAATAACGGCAGCGAGAAATATAATACCAGATAACTTGTGATTTTGTTTCCTCCCGTGACGCGTTACTCGTTACGCGTCACGACTATAACCAGTGAAATATTTACCGTTATAAGCACTAAGATATTCCAGAATATCATCTATCTTTAAATGCTCCCGTTTTTCTTTAGCTTTTTCTATTATCTCTTTATTGCCGGAAGATTTCAGCAGGTCAGTCTGAAAATCAATAAATTCGGAAAGCCTGTCAATATATGCAGAAACCGGTTCGAGTTTCCGGAGAATAGAACAGGGTTCAATGGCTTTTTCTTCTGTATCTCCTTTCTGTTCTTCTATTTCCTGTAATACCATGTTTATCCTGGGAAGAAGATCTGAAAGGCGATTCTTAAAGACATAATCTTTTGCACCTTTTTTAATAGCTTCAATAATTAAATTTTCTCCGATTTTACCTGATACGAAAAGAAAGGGAGTGGAAGGGCATTTTTCCATTACCAGTTCCAGTGCACTCATGCCGTCAAAGGATGGAAGTAAATAATCTGACAGGATAATATCGAAATGTTCATTTTCAAGGGACAGTATAAAATCATCCCTGTTTTCTACACGATATATTTCAAATTTCAATCCTTCTTTTAAAAGAATTCCTTTTATAATTTCCGATTCGAGGAAATTATCTTCAAGATGAAGAATTTTCAGAGGTGATTTCAAAAAAAAACATTCCTTTCCCTCATAAATTATAGTTACATTCATAACTTATTAGAAATTAAGTGCTTCATAACGCGTGACGCGTGACGCGTGACGCGAGGATTATCTGTAATTTGTTATGAACTACTCTATAAAACTTTAAATAATTTGTTAAGAATAATTCTAAAAGAAGTAAATCATAAACAACAAATAATGATATGAGAATTGTAACACGTGCTGTGAGGAACAAATTCTCATACGTCGTTGTGACCGGGTGAAACTAACTATAATTATGTTCTGCCCTCCTTCTATAATAATAGAAGGTCTTATAAAATGCAAGCTTTATGGTATAAATATTTAAAGATAGAATCATTATAAAAATGCCTGACATGGATATCATTATAAAAGGTCTTATAAAATGCAAGCTTTATGGTATAAATATTTAAAGATAGAATCATTATAAAAATGCTTGACATGGATATCATTTATGAGTATAATCTGTGTATACTAAGCGGAAGTAGCTCAGTGGTAGAGCATCTGCTTGCCAAGCAGATGGTCGCGAGTTCAAGTCTCGTCTTCCGCTTTATTTTATTTTGAGGTGATTTTATGGAAGACAAAATAATAGGTGAAATAAAGAAAAACAGAGGAGAAAAAATAGTTTTTTCTCTAGGTGAATTCAAAGGTAAAAAGAGAGTTGATATAAGAACCTATTTTCTGGGAGAAGAAGAAGACAGCGAAACATGGAAACCTACAAAGAAAGGTATCAATATCAGTCTCGACCAGTGGCAGGAATTTAAAGAACTTCTGAAAGAGGTTGATAATGCCCTGGAGTCGTGAAGAGTGAAGGGTAAAGGGTGAATTGTAGTAACCAGGGTAATTCTACCCGTGACACATTACGCATCACGCATCACGAACCACCCGTGACGCGTGACGCGTTACGCGTAACGCGTCACGATTATAAAGACAAACAGTAATTTTCATAGTAATTAACCGGTCACTGATAACCGGTCACTGGTCACTGAAATCAGTTTCCTGCACTTTCATACTTCCTTAACCCCTTAGACCACACGGTATAACCGATAACAGCGCAAATACATGCCACAAGGGGAGTAAGAAGGGCAATATGCCTGAATTCATAATGCCCCATGATCTGTGATGCAGGGAAAAAACCTACAAAAGCAAAAGGTATTACAAAAGAAATTATAAATCTTAAAAAAGGATTATATATATCTACAGGATAACGACCGAAAGCCACCAGGTTCCATGTAGTCGGAACTATACCCGTTCTGTCAGGCATCCAGAAAGAAAGACTTCCTATTGTAGTGAATACCCCTGCATAAATAGTAATACCGCACACCAGAGAGATTATAAGATAGATTATATTAATACATGTCCATGAAATACCCAGACGACCGGAAGCATAAAAAAGTATAATAAATCCTATGATTACACCGAAAAATTTCTCCAGATTAATCCTCTCCATAAAAAGCTGCAAAAGGGGATCTATAGGTCGTAAAAGAAGTCTGTCCATCTCACCTTCTATTATATAATTATTTCCCAGTCTGAACAAATTTGTAAATAACATGCTGAATATATCAAAAGGTATGGCACAGAGAGCATATATAAAAAATATTTCCTCCTTTTTCCAGCCGTTTAAAGATGGGGTTTTGCTGAACATAACACTTATAGTGTATATAGTTATGCTGTGATAACAGATACTTACAAAGGTTCCGACAATAAAATCACCTTTAAAAGACATACGTACCTTCAGAAACTGGATGAGATATAAAAAAAGTAGTTCTATATGTCTTATAAAATATTTTATGGACATATTATCCTCCGTGAATGGTAATTTTCTTTCTACACATAAACCATAAAATTCTTCCTGCAGTAAAGAGGAATATAACCCATATGAACTGTATGAGAAGAGCCCTGTAGGCTACGGATAAATCTACCCTGCCAAGATAAAGACTCAGAGGGACAAAGGCAATATATTTGAATGGTAAAAAAGAGCTGATATACTGAAAAGCGCCGGGAAACCAGTCTATTGGCACAAGAAGACCGGAAAATAGTTCTATTATCATATTTTTAGGATAAAGAATACCTTCTATTGAAATGGTGTAAACAGAAATAAGACCTATAAAAAAATTCAGTCCCACATAGAGTAACATACTCAAACCTGTGCTGATAAAGAAGAGAAATAAATTATAAAAAGAAGAAGGGCCATGAACGGGGTATATCAAGAAGGTAGCAATAATAATGGGAGGAGTAAAAAATAAAAGACGAAACATACTCTGCCCCAGCCCTCTGGCATAATTCAATGCCTGATAATCTACAGGTTTTATAAGATCTATGGAAATTGTTCCGTTTCTTATATCATTTGCTATATCATGATCCATATAATTCAAATAAAGACTCTTTGAAATCCATCCGATGGCAATATAAGTAACCATGTCGGAAAGCGTATAATTATTTATCGTTCCTCCCGATGCATAAAGGGCTTTATAGATAAAATAATAAACTCCTACATGGATTACATAATTTATAACTCCAAGGAAATAATTGGCCCTGTAGGCAAGAAGAGAAAGAAAGGATATTCTTAAATATTCTAAATAGACATCTGTTTTAAAATGTATGTTCATAATTGGATCGTGACACGTGACGCGTGGTCGTGATGCGTGATGCGTGATGCGTAATGCGTATTTTCACCGGTACCGGGCGCCCACAGGGGGGGGTCGCCCCTACTCTTCACGACTCACTGATCACTGGTCACTGATAACTGATCACTGATTTTCCCTTCTCTATAAATTTTCCTCACTATATCTTCAATAGCTGTTTCTTCAATAGCTATATCACTTACATGAGTATTATTAACTACTTTCGATATAATCTCTGTGGCGGACATGGTTTTTCTGTCAAAAGATGCTTCATAACGGAGAGGTTCCAGTTTTCTCCAGTTCACAGTGCCATTAAAGCCGAAACCTGCCAGTTCGGAAGAAGATTTCTCTTCATCAAAAACAAAAATAACTCTTTTTCCGCATGAAAAGGATTCCTTTAAATCTGAAAGCAACCCGTCATAAAGAAGTTTTCCTTTATCAATAATCATTACACGTTTACAGAGTTTTTCTATTTCATCCAGATTATGTGTTGTCAGTATAACAGTGGTTTTTTCCGTTTTATTTATATGGGACAGGAATTCTCTGATCTTGACTCTTCCTTCCACATCAAGGCCTATGGTAGGCTCATCAAGAAAGAGAACCTTCGGATTATGTAACAGTGATGCCACAAGATCACAGCGCATTCTCTGGCCTAAAGAGAGTTTTCTGAGAGGTAACTGAATAAAATCTTTCAAATCGAGTATTTCTTTAAATCTGTCAAGTCTTTCGTCAAAGGTCTCTTTATCCACTTCATAGACCTTTCTTAAAAGCCTGAAGGATTCAATAACTGCAATATCCCACCATAGCTGTGTACGCTGGCCGAAAACAACACCAATGTTTTTCGTATATTCAGTCCTGTCTCTTGAAGGTACATAACCTGCTACTCTGACAACTCCTGATGTGGGAATTAAAATTCCGGTAAGCATTTTAATTGTAGTGCTTTTACCTGCGCCATTCGCTCCTATATAACCTACCAGTTCACCGTCTGAAATATTAAAAGTAACGCCTGACACAGCAGGAACTTCTTTATATTCCCTGTTAAATAGATCCAGAAATGCGCCGTAAATGCCTTCGCGCCTTTTATAATTAAGAAACGTTTTCGTTAATTTTTTTACTTCTATCATAAGTGATATCTTTCTGTTACAGTATAAAAAAACCTTTTTCATATGAAGGATTTTCAGAAATATCATACAATATTATAAAAGGTTTAAAGAAAAAATATATAA